>MVPZ01000063.1 GCA_002067045.1 Methanomassiliicoccales archaeon PtaB.Bin134
CTACAGCGGCAGGGAGGCCGGGGAGCTGACACCGTTGACGGTGTGCCGCCGTCTGGACCTCTCCGCCCCCAGCCTAGAGGACAACCGCGGCGATCTGGAGAGGGTCATGGACGCCCTTGAGGTCCCCTCACTGGAGGTGCCGCTGCCGATATTGCGGGAGCTGCCCCAGGTGCTGCGGGAGGGGGGCTGGCAGCTCTCCCTGATGTTGTCCCGATGGGACGCCAGCCACAGGCTCATGGCCATAGAGAAGGGGTCCAAGTCCCTGGCCAACTACGGCATCGCCGTGGACATCGGCACCACCACGGTGGTGGCGGAGCTGGTGGACCTCAATACCGGGAAGACCGTGGCGCAGGCATCCGACTACAACCGCCAGCTGGTGTGCGGAGAGGACGTGCTGTCGCGCATCGCGTACGCCGAGGAGAAGGGGGTGGGGAGGCTCAACGAGCTGGTGCGGGACACCGTCAACGGCCTCATCACCCAGCTGTGCGCGGAGAGGGACAAGAGGAGGCGCTTCCACTCCGGGACCTGCGACACCGACATCGCCTCCGTCGCCGTGGGGGGCAACACTGCCATGGTGCACATGCTGCTGGGCCTGGACCCCACGAGCATACGGTACGCTCCGTACATATCCACCACCAACGTGCCACCGGTCCTGCCCGCATCGGACATCGGCATCCGGTCCCTGCCCGGCGCTCCAGTGTACTGCGTGCCCGGAAGAGCGTCCTACGTGGGCGGCGATATCACCGCTGACATACTTCTCTCTGGCCTGCACCTCCGGGACGAGCTGTCCCTCCTGATCGACGTCGGCACCAACGGCGAGGTGGTGCTCGGCAACAAGGAATGGCTCGTGGGGTGCTCCACCTCCGCGGGGCCGGCGTTCGAGGGCGGGGAGGTATCCTGCGGCATGCGTGCCATGGGCGGGGCCATCGATACCATAAGGATAACGGAGACGGACATCGACATCACCATCATCGGGAACAAGCGCCCGCGGGGAATATGCGGCTCCGGCCTCATCGACCTCATCGCCCAGATGTTCCTGCGTGGATACATCGACAAGAAGGGGAGGATAGAGACCGACTCCTCGGAGAGGGTGCGCTCCTCCGGACGGGGGATGGAGTTCGTCGTCCACCATGAGGCGGGGAAGCGGGACATCGCCGTGAGCGACGATGACATCGCCAACGTCATCCGGACCAAGGCGGCGATCTACGCCGGGTGCTCGGTGCTGCTGCAGAGCGTGGACCGGTCCTTCGGTGACATCGAACGGCTGTACATCGCCGGCGGCTTCGGTCAGCACATCGACATCGACAACGCCCAGGTCATCGGCCTCCTGCCGGACGTTCCGCGCGATCGCTTCCAGTTCCTGGGCAACGCCTCCCTGGGCGGCACCAAGCTGTGCCTCCTCTCCGAGGATATGAGGGCCGAGGCCCTGGACATATACCGCGCCATGACATATGTGGACCTGTCCTCATCGCAGGCGTTCTTCGACCAGTACTCCTCAGCGCTGTTCCTTCCGCACACCGACATGGACCAGTTCCCCGAGGTGCGCAAGAGGCTCGAGGCCGCCAGGGGGCACCGGGGCCGGGATTAGACCTTTACGCTCATCAGGCGCCATTTTTCTACATCTGTTGACCTCACTTAATCCTAATGATTCTGATATTAATCTGAAGAGTAAAAGATTTGAAATATCGTTCGAAGGTCCAGCAAAACAGAGAATAATCAAAATCGAGAAAAGGTGTCCACCATGTCCTCCCAACCCTCTCCTTTCAGCTCCATAATCGCCATGGCCAAGCAGATACTTGAATCCGGCCGCACCGGCCCCAAGTCCTCCAAGGCGGAGGCGGAAGGTACCGTCAGGGAGATCATCGGCGCGGCCGACCAGGCGTTCACCGAAGAGCATAAGGTGAACTACTGGGGCTTCCTCAAGGCCACCCTGAGCGAGTACGTCCGGTCCCGCGGCCTGGAGGAGCGCTTCGTGGTCAAGGGCTCCCCCTTCAACTATCACGGCGCGGTAGGGGCCAGCTGCTCCGCGGTCATGCTCCGGAAGGACTTCTATAGGGGCGAGGCCCGTGTGGAGCCGGAGATGTTCCTGGAGGTCGGCATGGTCCGCGACCGGAAGGGGAACCTGAGCCCCGGCGTGTGCTGCGGCTTCCACTACCTCCCCTCCCCTGAGGGCGACCGCAGCAGGTTCGTCCAGGGCGTCCTCGAGGACCAGAGGACCAAGTCCATGGCCTGGGCGTTGTCCAACGACGGCTTCCTGAACCCGTCCTTCCGCTCCCTCGGCAGGGATTACCACTGGGGCATGGACGCCACCCTGACCAAGGTATGGCCTGAGGACAGCATCACTCCAGACATCAAGGAGAGGGTCTTCCAGGCCCTCGACGAGCTCCTACCCCTGTTCCAGCGGATAGTGTCCCTGGCATGAGGGTTCGTGGAACTCCCCTCTAGGAAGCTCGCAAGGTTTATCTAAGCTCGTTATATTGAAAGAGCGTGGACTGGAACTGCGCCCCTACCGTTATCGGATCCCTTCCCTGCACCGATCCAGCGAAAGCCGTGGACCTCATTCTGGAAAAGCTCGTGGCCGTGCCCACATGGCCCCAGCTGCCACAGGTCGGTTTCCAGGAGAACATGTACGTCCAGTTCATGGCCGGCCTCCCGGGGGTGCAGGTGGACAACGACAAGAAGAAGATCAGGGTGAACCTCGCCGACTACGACCCCGAGGCCATCTATACCAGGATCCTGGAGGATGACGCGGACCTGTTCGCGTTCCCCCAGTACGGCTTCTCCGGCTTTCACGAGTTCATGTCCCGAGAACTGCCGCCGTCAGTGCGCGCGCTCAAGGGGCAGATGACCGGACCGGTGTCCCTGGGGCTGCAGGTCACGGACCTGGACGACAAGCCGGTCATCTACGACGAGGCGTACGCGGAGATCATACGTAAAAGCCTTAACCTCATGGCCCGGTGGCAGGAGAGGGAGCTGCACAAGAAGTGCCCGGAGACCGTCCTGTTCATAGATGAGCCGTACCTGTCCATCATCGGGACGCCCTTCGCCAGCGTGTCCCAGGCCGACGTGACCTCGTGGATAGCGGAGGTGACCACCGGGCTGGAGGGGATGACAGGCATACACTGCTGCGCCAACACTGACTGGCCTTTCGTCATGAGCATGGGGATCGATGTCCTGTCGTTCGATGCCTACGACTATGGCTACACCATATCCCTCTACCCTGAGGAGGTGGACCGCTTCCTGAGGAGCGGGGGGAGCCTTGCCTGGGGCATCGTGCCCAACCACGAGGAGCCGTTC
>MVPZ01000064.1 GCA_002067045.1 Methanomassiliicoccales archaeon PtaB.Bin134
TTGTCGAATTCGTGCCCTCTGCCCCTCATACAAGCATCTCTGCGATGGAGAACGCGATCTTCGATGGCATGATGCGCTTTCATGATGCTACAGGGCATCGATACAGCCTTCTGGGTCTGGGTATGCATCCTCTGCTGACCCTGGACCAGACAGCGGTGTGGGACCATGAGGACAAGGAGATATACGATGCCTATGAACGTGTCTTCGGCCTGCGACAGCATGGCTGGTTGAACATCCAGGCCTTGCAGGTCAACGTTCACTACGGGAGCGAGGATAGGATGGTGCGCATGTTCGACCGCCTCCGCTCTCTCATCCCGTTCTTGGTGGCGGTCACTGCCTCCTCCCCGTTCGTGGAAGGTCGCCGCACCAGCATCATGGACAACCGCCTACTGTTCTACAGGGAGAACCAATCCAGCGTGCCGAAGGTCTGCAATGGGCTGATACCGGAGCGCTTGGACCGCTGGAAGGACCACGAGGAGATCCTTGAGTCCGTTTACATGGACCTGCGGGCGGTGGGTGGAGATGAGCTTTGCCACGAGTGGGTCGATTCCCGAGGGGTCATCGTTCGTCCCCACAGGGAGTGCCTGGAGCTGAAGGCGGTGGACGAGCAGGAGTGCCTTCGCTCGGACATGGCGGTCACCGCCCTTGTCCTTGCCCTTCTACGCGCTGACCTGCACCTGGAGGAGGACCAAGACTTGCTGTATGAGATGACCGAAGAGGCCATCCGCCGTGGTACCGGGTCCTGCAGGGCGGAGCTTCGTCTACTTCTCTCAAAGGCCGAAGCATCCGCCACAGCCGAGGAGCTGGACTACCTGCCTCTGATCAAGAGGCGAATAGAGGAGGGAAGCGTGGCGGAGCTCATGGACCGCAGGGTGAAGGAAGGCAGCAGCATAGGGGAGGTGGCCGCGGAAATGTCCCGACGCCTTCACGACAACGTTCCCTTATGATCTCCGCTGGGCGCTTGTTCACCCTTTGAAATGATGGAGCTACAAGGCTCCAGTCGTATGTTCACGTTCTCGATCTCCTCGTGCTGGGATCGGATGTGGCCTTCGAGGAGATGGACCAGCTCATGGGCCCTGGCCACGCTCATCTGGGGGTCGAACTGGCAGCAAAGGAACACCCGCAGACCGTTCTTGGTATCATGCACATGCAGGTCCCGACATGCCAGCACCTCCGGGAACTGGGAAGCGAGCCTGCTCAGGGTCTTCTCTACGATCTCCTGTTTGATCTCCGAGGCCTCTCCCTGGCAGGCGGGGCATCCCACCGGCTCGATGTGAGAGGCGACCAGGTGGATGCAGGGATCCAGGGCCTTTATCTTATCCTCCAGCTTCCTGGCAAGCTCATCTGCTACCATCACCGTAAGTTCTCCGTCGAGCTCGATATGCAGCTCCACCACGCGTCCGGAGTGACCTTCGGTAAAGGCTATGTTGTGCACGCTCTTTATCTCAGCCATGGTGGAGGCCTCTGCACGGATGCGGTCCTCCAAGGTGGCATCCTCCAAGCAAATAGGCTCGGCATGAAGAATGACATCCGATGATGGTATCGCGGCCTTGATCCGGTCCTCGGCGATGTCGGTAAGGCGATGACCTTGCTCCAAAGGGATGAACTGGTCGATGCGTACGGTGGCCTCGATGAACGTACGGGGTCCCGATTCCCGCACCCGGACACGCTCCACCTGGTGTATGCCAGGGACGGCCAAGATCTCCTCAGTGACCCTTGCAGATATGCCCGTAGGCGCCCCGTCCAGCAGGGTGTGTACGGACTTCTTGAACAAGCGATAGCCGATGAAGACCGTCACCACGGCCACTCCCAGCGCCGCATAGGAGTCAAAGTTGTTCATACCGCCCATGGTCAGCAGGATGCCGATGATGACGACCACCGAGGAGATGAGATCGGTGGAGAAGTGGATACCGTCCGCTTCCAGGGCCTGGCTCTTGTACCTCTTCGCCGTTCTCAGGAGGGCCCGGGACCGCGTGAAGTCCACGACCACCGATAGAAGCATGACCGCCAGGGCCGACCAACCCAGGTTCAGATGGGGAGCACCGAACACCAGCCGGTTGACGGCCTCATAGACGATCCAGGCCGCGGTGATGAACAGAAGGACGACCTCTCCCAAGCTGGATAGGGACTCCACTTTCTCGTGACCGTACATGTAGTCCTCGTCAGGAGGACGCGCCGCGGCCCTTATGGCGAACAAGGTCATACCCGCAGCGATGAGATCAATGCCGGAGTGGAGAGCCTCAGAAATAATGCCAAGGCTGTTGGTATAAGCACCCACTGTAAGCTTTGTCGTCGTTAGGAGCACTGCGGCGATGACGGAGAATAATGCCACACGCTCCTTGACGTTCATTTGCACCTCCACACATCACGATTTGGAAGCGATAAAAGGCTTTTCATCGTTCGCATAGAACGAGACACGAGAGGTAAAAAAAGCATACCAGAAGGATCAAGGAAATGATTTGGCGCGGGGGCTGGGATGCGATAGTCCCAGGGGCATAGGCCCCCAGCGCACCCGCACCTGTTCTCGTGATGGATTACCAGACCTGTACCTTGGACGCACCCTTCCTGGTGAGCAGCATCACAGCCACACCGAACCATATCAGGAACGCAGCGGCGAGGGCA
>MVPZ01000065.1 GCA_002067045.1 Methanomassiliicoccales archaeon PtaB.Bin134
AGGACCGTGGAGGCTTGGGCTTGAAGGTCCTTCTCATCAACCCGCCCCGGCACCAGGGGGTGTCGGTGATCCGCGAGGAGCGCTGCGAGGTCACGGAACGCTACTCCGTCCTGGAGCCGTACTCCCTCCTCCAGACCGGGGCCCTGCTTCGCAACGGAGGCCACCAGGTCGACCTCATAGACCTCAACGGGAGGGACCTGGGCTATGACGCGCTGCAGGCCAAGGTCAGGGAGTTCCGCCCGGACGCGGCCATCTATCGCTTCACCCCCACCACCTTCGACTGGGACCAGAGGGCCGCCTCCACCGTGAAGGAGATGGACAGGGACGTTGCCACGGTCGGCATATGCTGGACCCTCCACACCATGCCCAAGCAGGTCCTGAGCGAAGCACCGGACCAGGACATCTACGTCCGCCAGGACTACGAGGTCGTGGCACCGGCGGTGGTGGACGCTCTCAGCACGGGAGCGCCCCTCGACCAGGTGAAGGGCATCTCCTTCCGTAACAACGGCGAGATAGTCAGCACTCCGGCGGCCACGCCCCTCAAGGAGTACGACTCCATGCCCCTGCCGGCGTACGATCTGCTCCCTGATCTGAAGCCCTACTACGTCACCGCCCCGGCGGGCCGGCCGTTCACCATCCTCTACACGAGCAAGGGCTGCCCCTTCAAGTGCTCCTTCTGCACCGTGGCCGGAACGCCGTGGAAGATGCGGACCGCGCCGCACATCATCGAGGAGCTGCGCTACCTGAAGGAGCACTACGGCCTCAGGACCGCGTCCTTCTTCGACGAGACGTTCACGTTCAACCGCCAGCGGGTGGTGGACATATGCAAGGCCCTCAAGGAGGAGGACCTGAGGATCAAGTGGTACTGCAACACCCGCGCCCATCTCGTGGACCGCGAGCTTCTTGCCCTCATGCGCTCCGCCGGCTGCCGGGGCATGTCCTTCGGCATCGAGTCCGGAAGCCAGCGCATCTTGGACTCGGTGGAGAAGCACATCAGCGTGCAGCAGTCGCGCGATGCCGTCCTGAACGCCAAGGCCGAGAACATCAAGGTGCTGTGCTCGTTCATATTCGGCCTGCCGGGCGAGGACTGGGACAGCGTAAACGAGACGCTGCGGTTCGTGCGCGAGACCCTGCCGACGTCCGCGCAGTTCAACGTCGCCGTCCCCTACCCGGGCACGAGGCTCCACGAGCAGATATACGGCCTCCCAGGCCTGGAGGAGCCGGACTTCCGCCAGCTGTACCAGCACGCCTCCGTCGTGGGAACGGAGAAGTTGAGCCCCCAGGACCTGGACAAGGCGAGGGAGATGGCGTACAAAACGCTGTACACCTCCCCGCGGTGGTGGGGCTCGAACATAAAGCACGTGCTCAAGGAGCCGTCGGACCTGTACCTGGCGTTCCGCTACGCCTTGAAGATCACCAACAACTACCTGTTCCACGGCATGAAGGACGCGCACTAGGTGAACGCAATGGAGTCCCGAAGGATCGTGATGGCATCGACGTTCTATCCCCCCTATCACCTGGGCGGGGACGCGGTTCACGTCCGCTACCTGGCCGAGGAGCTGGTGAGGAGAGGTCACGAGGTCCATGTGGTCCACAGCCTGGACGCCTTCGCCCTCAAGGCCAAGGGGAAGGAGCCGAAGCCCGTTCGGTCCGATGTTCACACACATCCTGTAAGCACCTCTTTAGGAGCAACGACTGCCCGCATGACCTACGTCCTGGGGACCAACAGGGCCGCGGAGAGGGAGCTGGAGAGGGTGGTGCGGGAGGTCCGGCCGGACTGGATACACCACCACAACATCTCCCTTCTCGGCCAGCACATCTTGTCCATCGGCGATCCCCCAAAAATGTACACCGCCCACGATCACTGGCTCGCCTGCCCCCGCTCCGACCTGGCCTATCTCGGCGGATCTTGCTGCGACACGGACAGATGTATCACCTGCTCGCTGCGCACCTATCGGCCACCGCAGCTGTGGCGGGGCAGCGGCTTCCGCAAGCGCGTCCAAAGGATAGACCGATTCATATCCCCCTCCAGGTACATGGCCACGTTCCTCAAGGAGAGGGTGGGCGTGGACTCCAACGTCCTGCCCAACTTCGTGCCCCGGCCGGAGGACTACTGCAAGGAGGATATGCCTCCCCACTTCGTGTTCGTGGGAGTGCTCGAGAAGCACAAGGGTCTGGACCTGGTCCTCAGGGCCCATGAGCGGTACGGCATCAGGTCGGAGCTGCACGTGCTCGGCAGCGGGAGCCTGGGACCTATGCTCAAGGAGCACGAGCAGAGGACCGGCGGTAAGGTACGCGGCCTGGGCTTCCTGTCCAGGGCCGAGGTCCTCGCCGAGATGGGGACGGCCATCGCCCTGGTGTCCCCTTCCACCTGCCAGGAGAACTCTCCCCTCTCGGCGATAGAGGCCCTTTCGGTGGGCACGCCCCTCATAGTCTCACCTAACGGCGGCCTCCCGGAGCTGGTGGCAGGTGGCTGCGGGATCGTGGCCCAGACCAACGTAGACGGGATCGGCATGGCCATGAGGCACATGGAGGACCATCCCCAGGAGCGTGCGGACCTCTCTGCCCGCGCCCTCAACGCCTACGAGTCCATGCACTCTCCCGACAGCTATGTCGACAGCTACCTGAAGCTGGCGGAGGGGATCGCTTGAAGCTCATCATGGTCCGCAGGGACGAAGAGAACCAAGAGACGGACCCGCCCAAGGACAGAAGGAGTGGTAATATTATGGACGACATAGCGGAAGGAGCGGTTACTGGGCAGTCGGACCGGCAGGAGCGCATGGACCTGACCGTCAGGACTTTGGACAACACGATAGATCTCCAGGGCTACCAGGCGGAGTGGGAGGCGCTGCGGAAGAGGTGCGGTGGGTCCATCTTCTGCTCCTTCGACTGGGCCATCGAGTGGCTGCGGCACTTCGATAAGGGATCCTTGCCTCGCATCATAATGGTGGAGGAGAACGGAGCGCTCGTAGGCCTCGCTCCCCTGGTGCTGACCGAGCACCACTCCATGGGCGTAAAGGTGAAGAGGCTTTCCCTCGTGGGCGACGGCGTGGGGGTCGCGGAGCTGTACGACCTCGGCGTCCTGGTCAGCGAGGACCGCGAGGACATCCTGGACAAGATGGTGCAGGAGATAGGGCGCCTGGACTGGAACGTGCTGGAGTTCAACAGGATGCGCGACTGCCCCTCGGCCCGAGGGCTGTACAGAAAGATCGATAGACGCTGGGAGACCGAGGAGATCTCAACCGTACCCTGCCCGGGTACGGAACTGCCGGCGAGCGGCAGCCTCATGGACGTTATCTCACCGCGCACCAAGCGCATCATGGTCAGGTCCATGGCGATGCTGGAGCAGGAGAGCCGCATCCGCTACCGCTGCGTGGACACCCCCAGCGAGGCCAACGAGGCCACGGCCATGTACGCGCTCAAGCACCTGGCCAAGGTGGAGGGTAAGGATGCGGGCATCTACAGCAGCGAGAGACAGTCCAGCTTCCTTAAGGACGTCATGCTGTCCACGGTGCTCGAGGGCCGCGGAATGGTGTACGAGGCGTGGATAGACGGCTCCCTGGCCGCTCAGATGCTGTGCCTGGAGGACGGGGACGTTATGCGTGCCTTCCGCGTCGGCTCTGGCGACCGATATCAGGAGTACTCTCCCGGGAACCTCGTGGCGCTGTACGCGATGAACGAGGCCCGGCAGGCGGGGTTCACCTACTTCGACTTCGGCGCGGGACCGGAGGAGTTCAAGTACCGCC
>MVPZ01000066.1 GCA_002067045.1 Methanomassiliicoccales archaeon PtaB.Bin134
GAGGTGGTGCATGGCCGTCGTCAGTTCGTACCGTAAGGCGTTCTCTTAAGTGAGATAACGAACGAGACCCTCACCGCTAATTGCTAGTGTTCTCTCCGGAGGGCACGCACATTAACGGGACCGCTGTCGCTAAGACAGAGGAAGGAGAGGTCAACGGTAGGTCCGTATGCCCCGAATCTCCTGGGCTACACGCGCGCTACAAAGGTTGGGACAATGGGCTCCGACATCGAAAGGTGAAGGCAATCTCGAAACCCAATCGTAGTTCGGATTGAGGGTTGTAACTCACCCTCATGAAGCTGGATTCCGTAGTAATCGCGGATCAACAATCCGCGGTGAATATGCCCCTGCTCCTTGCACACACCGCCCGTCAAACCACCCGAGTTGGGTTTCAGTAAGGATATCTCATTTTGGGGTCTTCGAACTGAGATTCAGCAAGGAGGGTTAAGTCGTAACAAGGTATCTGTAGGGGAACCTGCAGATGGATCACCTCCTACGCAAGGGGAAACACCGATGGCATTTCGAGTGTTTCCCCCACCAATTCCGGCAGGGTTACCAGGCACTAAAAACAACATCGAGCGTCCCCATTCTGACTCATAATTTTCATTTGTGGTTATTTTAAGATTAAGATTTATATAATGTTCCACGCGTTGGTTTAGCGTGAGCGAATACCAAGAACTGGTCGATTTTTTGTTTCAAAAAGAGGACCGGTTGATCGGTATACTCATTGAATATGCCAAGGCCAACGATTACGTGAAGTACACCTCGACCCTGGAGGAGGCCTGGAGGGCCTCCATACGTGGCATCAACCACTCCTTTCAGGAGGCGGTGCTGAACATAGAGGGTATACCCGGACATCGCCCGGATAAGAACTATTCCACCGATCCCCTGGCCGCCTTCGGGGTGCTGGAGGCCAGGTTGCATCGCTCCAGGGGGATCACATTGTCCATGTTCCTGGGACTGACCAAATACTACCGTCAATCCTACATAGACTGCGTTCTGGAGGAGTATTCAGGAGAGAAGGCCGAGCAGTTCCGCACTTACATTGACCGGGTATTCGATCACTTTGAGATGGGGTTCATCGAGGAATGGACGTCCTCGGGAAACCCGAAGATCCTCTCCGAGCTGCAGGGCAGGAACCGGGAGATGACCAACGAGAAGAACCTCTACCTCACCATCTTCGAGAGCATGCCCGAACCTGTGGTCATACTGGATGAGGATGGTGAGATAGTCACCGTCAACCATTCCTATTCCAGGGCGTTCCTGGGAGGGAAGGTCCCTGGCGACCGATATTACGGCGAACCGGCCACGGTGTACCTCCCGGCGAGGGTCCAGGAGAATATCCGGGCATCTCTCGACGGAAATGCCAGGCAGACGGAGTTCCATGTCGAGCTGGACTCCGTCAACGGCACAAGGAGCTACATGGTACAGACCACCAAGATGCTCGATGTTTCGGAAAAGTACCGTGGGATGATCGTAATATTCAATGAGGTGACAGAGCAGGAGAGGATGATGCAGGAGCTGGTCCTGGCCAATGAAAAGATCAGGCTGCTCGGAGAGATGACCCGCCACGATGTACTGAACCTGCTCACGGTCATCAATGGCAACCTTCAGCTCCTGGAGATGAAGGCCGCCGAGCCGTCGCTGGCCAAGCATGTCAGGACCTCCCTGGACGCCTCCAGGGACATCCAGAGATTGCTGGAAGCCTCGAGGGACTACCAGCGCATGGGAACGAAGAAGGCCGAATGGATGGACCTGGCGCAGACCGTCCGAGCTGGCATTGCCAGCCTGGGGGAGATGGAAAAGAAGGTGGTGGTGGAAATCGCTCCTGGAATGGAGGTCCTGGCCGACCCCATGCTGGAGAGGGTCTTCGCCAACCTGACCTTCAACACCCTGAAGCATGCCCATACGGCGACCTGGATCCGCATCCGGTGCGAGAATGGCACGGACGGAGGCGTGACCGTCTGGTTCGAGGACGATGGCCCGGGGATCCCCCAGGAACTTAAGGGGCATCTATTCGACGAGAAGCTGGGCAGGCGCACCGGCCACGGCCTGCACTTCGTATGGCGACTGCTGCGGATAACCGGCATGGACATCAGGGAGATGGGTGAGCCGGGCAAGGGGGCCCGCTTCGCCATTAGCGTGCCGCCGACCGGGCATCGGATGGCGGAGCAGAGGCAGAAATAATAAAATAGGGTGCTTGGCTATGGACCATTCCCGTGAAGGCATGAAATACATTTTTGTCACGGGCGGAGTTCTATCTGGTCTAGGGAAGGGGATAACCGCCTCCTCCATCGGCAGGCTGCTAAAGTCCAGGGGAGTCAAGGTGACCTCCATCAAGATCGACCCGTACCTCAACGTGGACGCGGGGACCATGAACCCCTTCGAGCACGGGGAGGTCTACGTCCTTGACGACGGCGGAGAGGTCGACCTGGACCTGGGCAACTACGAGCGTTTCCTGGACATCCCGATAACAAGCGCCCACAACATCACCACCGGTAAAGTGTACAAATCGGTCATCGAGAAGGAGAGGACCGGGGAGTATCTGGGTAAGACGGTGCAGATAATCCCGCACATCACCAACGAGATCAAGGCCCAGATCGTAAACGTGGCCGAGGCCACCGGGGCCGAGGTGTGCATCGTGGAGCTGGGGGGGACGGTGGGCGACATAGAGTCCATGCCCTTCCTGGAGGCGGTTAGGCAGATGAACACCGAGCTGGGCAAGGGCCGCAGCTGCCTGTTCGTGCACACCACGCTGGTACCGGTGATGGGCACCGTGGGGGAACAGAAGACCAAGCCCACCCAGCACTCGGTGAAGGAGCTGAGGGCCATCGGCATACAGCCCGACATAATCGTGGCCCGCTGCAAGGACCCCCTGGAAGAATCCATCAAGCGCAAGATAGCCCTGTTCTGCGACGTACCCATGGAGGCAGTGGTCAGCGCGGCCGACGCCCGGTCCATATACGACGTGCCCATGACCCTGGAGGCCCAGGGCATCACCGAGTTCATACTGCAGAGGCTCTCCCTCACGGACAAGGGCCAGGACCTGACCGAATGGAAGGACTTCGCCCGCCGCATCAACGAGCAGGAGAGGGTGGTGCGCATCGCCTGCGTGGGCAAGTACACCAACCTGGCGGACTCGTACATCTCCCATATCGAATCATTCCATCACGCCGGGGCCGAGGCCGGCACCAAGGTCCAGGTGGTCTTCGTGGACTCCGAGGTGGTGCAGCAGTACGGGATCACCGAGGAACTGCTAAGTGCGGACGGCATACTGATACCGGGCGGCTTTGGCGTGCGGGGCATAGAGGGAAAGGTGACCACCGCCAAGTTCGCCCGGGAGAACCGCATACCGTTCCTGGGGGTCTGCCTGGGATTCCAGATCGCCACCATCGAGTTCGCGCGCAATGTGCTGGGAATGGAGAAGGCCAACAGCACGGAGTTCGATCCGGACACCCCCTTCCCGGTGGTGGACCTTCTTCCGGAGCAGAAGACGGTGAAGAAGATGGGCGCCACCATGCGGCTGGGGGCGCAGCCCGTGGTGGTCCAGGAGGGTTCCACCGCGCATGAGCTGTACGGCAAGTCCCTGATCATGGAAAGGCATCGCCACCGCTTCGAGGTCAACCCCAAGCACATCGAGGACCTGGAGGCCGCCGGCTGGAAGTTCACGGGGCGTTCGGCGGATGGGATCAAGATGGAGATAGGCGAGCTGGAAGGGCACGATTACTACCTGGCCTCCCAGTTCCACCCGGAGTTCAAATCCCGGCCCAACAAGCCCTCCCCGCTGCATCTGGGATTGGTGCGGGCCGCCGTGGAACGGAAGTATGGCCGGAACCAATAAGCTTTATATGGCATGGCGAACTTGGAGGGCCGATAGACATGTCCAATGACGATTACCTCTCACTGCTGGACCGGGCCAAGATGCAGCTCCCGGAGACCATCGAGAAGCACGAGCGTTTCGTGGTCCCGGAGCCAGACGTGTTCCAGGAGGGCAAGACCACAGTTTTCCGCAACTTCGGTGACGTCGTGGACACCCTGAGGAGGGAGCCGGAGCAGATCCTGCAGTACCTCCTGAGGGAGCTTGGAACCCCGGGGACCCTGGAGGGGCGCCGCGTGGTCTTCAAGACCAGGCTCACCCCCGCCCAGATCGCTGACAAGATCCAGAACTACGTGGACACCTTCGTGCTGTGCTCGGAGTGCGGAAGGCCGGACACGCACATCAACAAGGAGGACCGCATCCTCATCTTGGAATGCGAGGCCTGTGGCGCGCACCGACCGGTCAACGTCCGCAAGATCCAGAAGCCTTCCGAAGAGGGGCTGAGGGAGGGCGGCATCTACGAGATGATGATCGAGGACGTGGGCAAGAAGGGAGACGGGGTCGCCCGCATGTTCGACTACATCATCTACGTGCCTGGAACCGTCAAGGGGTCCAGGGTCAAGGTCAAGGTTGCCAAGATAACCGGGAAGGTCGCCTACGGGAACGTTTCCGTGGAGTGACCGCCCTTAAGGGCAACAACGATTTATTCCCGCATACCTATGAGCGGGCATGCGCACCGCCAGGCAATACGTCGTCCTCGCCGTGATGTTCCTGGCCGTGCCGGTCGCCGCCTTGATCCTGGTGCCCACCGTGCCTTCGGGGTACAGGGCCTTCAGCGATTCGAACGACCCAACGAACCCTTTCATCTACATCGCTATGGTCCTGCTCATGACCGGGCTGATGATCTTTCTCATCAAACGGTCCCGTCTGGGCACCCTTCGTGCCCTGCTCATGGGGGCCATGGCCCTGGGCCTGTTCTCCATCGGATCGCTGTTCATGATGATAGGTGGAGCGGACGAGCTGTCCTCCCTGGTATTCGGGATCGCCCTGGCCGGCATACTGCTCTACCTGCTGATCAGGCACCCCAGATGGTACGTGGTCAACGGAGCGGGGCTCATCCTGGGGGCCGGGGCGGCCCTGATACTGGGGCTGTCGCTGGGGCCGCTGCCCGCGCTGATCCTCCTGACCGCTTTGGCCGTGTACGACGCCATCTCGGTGTACGTGACCAAGCACATGCTCACCCTGGCGGAGGGCGTGGGGGACCTGGGCCTGCCCATAGTCCTGGTGGTACCAGGCAGCAAGGGGGCGGAGAGGAGGAAGCTTGACCTTCGCAATCGCAGCAAGGACGCCGAGCGGGACGTGATGCTCATGGGCTTGGGCGATGCAATAATCCCCTCCATAATGGTGGTGTCCGCTGCGGCCAACCTTCCCCCGGTCACCGCCACCGGATGGCCGCAGCCAGCCATGATCGTGGCCCTGGCCACCCTGGCCGGGGCCTTCCTGGGTTTCGTGTCCCTGATGTTCCTCATCTCCAAGGGCAGGCCGCAGGCCGGACTTCCGTTCCTGAACGGCCTGGCCCTGTTCGCCTACGCCGCCTCGTACCTGCTGGTCTACCGGGACCTGGGATTCGGAATCGCCTGAGAAAAAGGGTTTTGTATCCCGGCCATCATAACCACCGGCCGTGGAAGGAAGATATCTGGTGCTCTCGGACGTGCACTGCCGGGAGTGGGTGGCCGAGTCGGCTAGGGCTCTCATGGACCAGCACGGCCTCCATGAGGTAGTTCTGCTGGGGGACATCACCCATTTCGGGCCCCCGCAGTTCGCGGAGGACTTCATCAAGGCCCTGGGAGCCAAGTGCTACGCAGTTCCGGGCAACTGCGACCCCCCGGGAACGCTCACCTTCATCGAGAGCAGCGCAATCTCCCTGCACGGACGAAAGGTGGTGGTGAACGGCCGGACCTGGGGAGGACTGGGCGGTTCGAACCCCAGCATCTTCCGCACCCCCTCCGAGATGCCTGAGGAGGAGATATTCAGATCGCTCTCGCCGGTGATGGAGAGGGGCATGGTCCTGGTGCTGCACTGCCCCGCGCACGGGACCTTCGACACCCCCTTCTCCAACAAGCACGTGGGCAGCACTGCCGTAAGGGACCTGATCAAGCGGACCGAACCCCTGGTGGTCCTCTCCGGGCACATCCACGAGGACAGAGGAGTGGCGAAGAAGGACGGCGTGTGGTACATGAACCCCGGTGCGGCCAAGGACCGATACGCGGGGATGATGGAGCTGGGTGAGGAGGTCAAGCTGACCCTGCTGGACCTTGAGGTGTGAAGCAAGGTATTTATACACCAGGCCATTTAGGTGGCGGTGGATTGCTATGGCATTGTGGCAAGGAAGGTCTAAGAGGAAGCCCACGGGCGGGCGTTTGACGCTGTCGAGGAAGAAGCGCAGGTTCGAGATCGGGAAGGAGCCGGTCTTCACCTTCGTCGGTAGCGAGAAGCGCCTGGTCTCCAGGGTTCGCGGGGCGAACGTCAAGGTGCGCATGTTGAAGGCGCAGTTCGCCAACGTGGTCGACCCGGCCACCAACAAGGCCCAGAAGGCCAAGATCATAACCGTCAAGGAGAGCCCCTCCAACCCCAACTACGTTCAGCGCAACAT
This sequence comes from Methanomassiliicoccales archaeon PtaB.Bin134, assembly GCA_002067045.1. Next base: position 6,468 of record MVPZ01000066.1, read on the forward strand.
CATCACCAAGGGCGCGGTCATCCAGACCGAGCTGGGGCTGGCCAAGGTCACCTCCAGGCCCGGCCAGGACGGCGCCATTAACGCCATCCTGGTGAAGGAATAAGCCCACAGGTACTTCCATGGCCCTGGACGAGGACACCGCCTGGGTGCTCTGGCCCGAGTATTTCGATCGGACCAGGCCCCGGTCCCAGGGCCGCAAGGTGAAGAAAGGCCTGGCCATTAACGATCCGGACGTAGATCAGATCGCCGCGGCCCTGCGCAAGCTGGGGCTTGAGCACAAGATAGAGCGGGAAAAGGCCTATCCCGCCAACTGGTTCTTAAAAAAGGGAAGGGTGCTGGTCAGCAAGACCATGCCCAAGTCCCAGCTGGTTCAGAAGGTAGGGGAACTGCTGAGCAAGGCTCAGCGGTCCTGAGGGGTTTCCACTTCCTCAACGAGCTTCTTGCCCGCGGATACGCTGTCCACGGAGTGAATGACCGCGCCGGAGTCGATGATTACCTCCTCGACATCCTCGTAGTTTATGGCCAATCCCTCTATGGTTATCTTTATACTCTCGGTCTCCTGGTCGACCTCGTCCAGGGTGCAGTTGACCCCGGAGACGCCCTCCACTACGCTCAAACGGCTGGCCAGGTCGATTATCGACGGATGATGCGGCTTGAGCACATCAAGCACCAATCTTTTAATCTCGGACATGTTGGGTTCTACCGCCGTTAAAATGGAATCCTGATATAAATTGCTTGTTGATGGCCCCTGGAAAGGATTATTCCCATCCAGCACAATATTGCCTTCATGATAGAGAGGGAGGAGGTCAGGGTCCTGGACATCAACGCCGAGTACCTGGGGGTGCCCACCGAGGCGTTGATGGAGAACGCAGGGTGGGCGTTGGCCCAGGAGATCGTATCGCGGTTCGGGGAGGGGCTTAGGCTGGCCGTGCTCTGCGGACCGGGCAACAACGGCGGGGACGGTTTCGTGGCCGCCCGGGCCTTGACCAAGAGCAACCGTGTCCGGGTGTTCCTGGCCTCACCTTCCTCCGAGATAAGGTCCCCGGAGGCGAGGGTGAACTTCGAGAGGGTAGAGGAGCTGCATCGGCCCTACAGCGGCGACGACCTGTCCGGGTACGATGTGCTGGTGGACGCCCTCCTGGGGGTGGGGGCTAGAGGGAGGCCCAGAGGGAACTTCGCAACGATGGTGGAAGCCATGAACGCCAGCGGCAGACCGGTGGTCTCGGCCGATATGCCCACCGGCCTGGGTTCGGACCTGGCTGTCCGCCCACAGCTGACCGTGACCTTCCATGACCTCAAGGAGGGAATGGACCGGGAGAGCTGCGGGGAGATCGTGGTCAAGGACGTGGGCATCCCCGCAGACGCCGAGCGGTATGTCGGGCCTGGGGACCTGGTCCATTACCCGATCCCCGCGCAGGACGCGCACAAGGGGCAGAACGGCAGACTGCTTGTCGTCGGCGGGGGGCCGTACACCGGGGCGCCGGCCCTGGCCGGCCTGGCCGCATATCGTACCGGGGTGGACCTGGTGTTCGTGGCCTGCCCGGAGGGTTCCAGGGCGGCGATATCCTCCTATTCCCCGAATCTTATAACGGCCCCCCTGGCCGGGGAGAGATTGTCCCGAGAACATGTGGAACAGCTTGTGGGGATGTCCCGCAAGGCCGACGCAGTGCTCGTGGGACCTGGACTGGGGGAGCATGAGGACACCCTGGAAGCGGTGAGGATGCTGGTGAGCGCCTGCGACCGCCCCATGGTCCTGGACGCGGACGCGCTGAAGGCCGTGGCCGGCGACCTAGGCCTCCTCAATGGCCGCAAGGGCGTGCTCACCCCTCACCACCGGGAGATGGAGATCCTGCTCGAGGACAAGGTCCCGGCGGAAGACCGTACCGGCCGGGCCATGGACCTGGCATCCAGGACCGGATGGACCGTGCTGCTGAAGGGCAGGGTGGACGTGATCACCGACGGGACGGGCGTCAAGCTGAACCGCACCGGGAATCCGGGGATGAGCGTCGGAGGTACGGGCGACGTGCTGGCGGGGATCACCGCCGGCCTGCTGGCCAAGGGCGCCCCGGGGTTCAAGGCGGCAAGGATGTCCGCGTTCCTGAACGGGTCGGCGGGGGACCTTGCCTTCGAGAAGTTCAGCTACGGGCTGATGGCCACCGATCTGCTGGACCGGATACCCCAGGTGCTGCGCCGCGGCCTCTCCCGGGTGCATTGAGGGGTGGGCATGAAGATCGCCTTCATCTCCGACGTGCATGCTAACCTTCCAGCGCTGGAGGCGGTGTTCGAGGACCTGTCCAGACGTGCCGTGGGCACGGTCTACTGCGCGGGCGACATACTCGGTTATAACACATTTCCGGACCAGACCGTGGAACTGCTGAGGCGTAAGGGTGTGCACTGCATCGCCGGGAACCATGACCGGGCGGTGCTGGTGGGGACCAAGGGCATGAACAGCATCGCCGCTGCAGCCATCGAATGGACCAGGAGCAACATGTCCCAGGACACCTACGAGTTCATACGCGAGCTGCCCAATTCCATACACAGGCCCCTGGAGGGGGTCATGACCGCCATACATCACGGTTCCCCGCGGTTCATGTCCGAGTACATATTCGAGGAGCACGTGAACGACGAGCTTCTGGAATTGGCCGGGGCCAGGTTGCTGGTGCTCGGTCACACCCACATGCCGTTCGTGGCCCATTTCGCCGCGGGAACGGTGCTCAACCCTGGATCGGTCGGACAGCCCAGGGACGGGGACAACCGGGCCTCCTACGCAATCTGGGACGCCGTGGAGCCGGATATCGAGGTGGTCAGGGTGGATTACGATCGCCAGAAGGTCATGGACGGCATCAGGGAGGCGGGATTGCCGGACATGCTGGCCTCCCGTCTGCTGAGGGGGAGGTGAATGACCTTCCGGGCCTCGCCCATACCCGACCGGCCGGTGCTGCGGCTGGACGGCGAGGAGAGGGTGCTCTGCGTGGGTGACCTGCACATCGGCATAGAGGCGGACATGCGCTTCCGGGGCATCGTGGTCCCCTCCCAGACCCACCGCATGGAGCGGGAACTGAACGACCTGGCGGATGGGGTGGACCGGCTGGTGGTGATCGGGGACGTCAAGCACCAGGTCCCGGGGTCCACCAAGCAGGAGCATGTGGAGATCCCCCGCTTCTTCAACTCCCTGCTGAACCACTACCCCCGCATCGA
>MVPZ01000067.1 GCA_002067045.1 Methanomassiliicoccales archaeon PtaB.Bin134
CCAGATGATCGACCTGGAGAAGCTGTGCATCGAGCCGGGCAAGAAGGTCTGGATCAACTTCGTGGACATATACGTTCTGGACTTCGACGGCAACCTCTTCGACGCCTGCAGCCTGGGAGCGGTGGCGGCCATCAGGAGCGCCATAGTTCCGGCGGCCGCCAACGGGCTCGGAGAGGACTACCCCATGCCGGTGACCTGCACCCCGGTCTCGGTGACCTCGGTACAAATAGAAAACTCTATATTGGTTGACCCGACTCTCGACGAAGAAAAGGTGGCGGCAGCTAGGCTGACCGTGACCACTGATGACAATGGAGACCTGCGGGCCATGCAAAAAGGGCTCAGCGGAGCGCTCACGTTGGAGCAGGTCAAGACCGCGATCGAGACCTCCCGCAGATTGGGCATCGAAATCAGAAAGCTGATCGGGTGATAGCAATGGCGAAAAGAACTTTGAAGGCTGGTACCTCTGGAAGGTATGGGACCAGGTACGGCGTGGTAGTGAGGAAGCTGACTAGGGACATCGAGAAGACCCAGCGGTCCAACTTCGAATGCCCCAGCTGCCACCACATGAGCGTGAAGAGGGTGGCGTCCGGGATCTGGGCCTGCAGGCACTGCGAGGCCAAGTTCGCCGCCGCATGCTACTCCCCCAGGGTCAGGGAGGCCGTCTCCAAGGAGATCATGGCCGCCCACACCAAGGAGTGAGGGTCCTTGAACTACAAGTGCGCCCAATGCGAGAAGACCACCCGCTCCAACCTCAACCAGGTCGGGATACAGTGTGAGAGCTGCGGCTCCAAGCTGTTCTACAAGGAGCGGCCCAACGTCAAGAAGGTCATAAAGGGCCGGTAAGATGTTCCGGGCCACCTTATCGGTGCGCTCGCCCCACGCCTCCAAGGTGGCCCTGGCCATCGGACCGGAGGCGGGAAGGGAGATACCTCGCACCAGGGCCGAGGTCGGCCAAGGGGAGGGGTCCATGACCCTGGTCCTCGACGCTGACGACCTCTCGGCCCTGCGGGCAGCTTTAAATTCCTACATCCGATGGATGTCCATAGCGGAAAACATGAGTCAAACGGTCGGTGAAATCGATGGATGAGATCAGCCCCAAGCTTCAGAACCAGATTGCCCAGTTCCAACAGCTGCAGCAGCAGTTGCAGACGGTCATGAGCCAGAAGATCAGGATGGACGCCATGCTGAAAGAGATGGAGATGACCATAGAGGAGCTCAAGAAGGCCTCGGCCGACGCCGAGGTCTACAAGAACGTCGGCTCCCTGATGATCAAGGTCGCGGACACCCCCGCCCTCCTGAAGGAGATCGAGGAGGACAAGGAGACCACCGAGATCAGGGTCAAGAGCCTGGACCGCCAGGAGAAGATGCTCAAGGAGAAGTTCCAGAGCGTCCAGGAACAGCTGAACCGGGCCCTCGGCAGCGGCCAGGCCCCCATCAAGATGGACGAAGAGGACAATTGATCCTCCCCCTTCCCTTTCTTTTACAACAAATTGGAAATAACCATTAGACGTTCGCTGGGCTGAATGCTCGACGACATAATCGCCAGGCTGTCATCCTCGGACAAGGTCATCCTGGTGCACGGGAACGCTGACCCGGACGCGCTGGGCAGCGCCTTCGCCCTGGCCAAGGCCTTCCCTCCCGCGGAGATATTGGCGGTGGAGGGGCTGGACCGCACCTCCAAGAACGTGGCCTCCCGGCTGGGCGTGGAACCGCTCACCAGGATGGAGAGGGAGTATCCCCTGATCGTCATCGTCGACACCTCCTCCCCGGAGCAGCTGGGACCCTATTCCCAGGTTAACGGGGACCTGATAATCATAGACCATCACTGCCCCACCAACAAATGGGCCGAGCGCGGCACCTACCTCTGCGACGATAGCAAGCGCAGCTGCGCCGAGGTGGTGCTGGACATCATAGACCGGGCTGGGGCGCCGATAACCAAGGAGATGTCCCTGGCCCTGTGCGCCGGGATACTCACCGATACCGGTCACTTCCGCTTCTCCAACCCTGCCTCCCTGCGGACCTTTGCCCGCCTGATCGAGCAGGCCGGGGTGAACGTGGAGGAGGTGCTCGCGCTCACCGATTCCCCCACGGACATCTCCGAGAGGGTGGCCCAGATGAAGGGAGGGCAGCGCATGCGCTTCGAGAGGGTGGGGGAGTACATCGTGGCAGTGTCCCAGGGCAGCTCCTTCGAGTCCTCGGTGTGCAAGGCATTGCTCTCCCTCGGCGCGGACCTCGCCTTCGTGGCCTCCCAGCGCAACGAGGAGTTCCGGCTAAGCGCCAGGGCCAGGCAGGACCTGGTGCGCAAGGGGCTGCACCTGGGCCAGCTGCTGGGGGATGTCGGCGAGGAGACGGACAACGACGGAGGAGGGCATGGAGGGGCGGCCGGGCTGGTGGGCGTGGGGGACGCGGAGGCCATCCTGAACATATGCATGCAGAAGTCCATGGCCTTCCTCAGAAGGATTAAGTGAAGGAGGTCAGCGCAGCTTCTTGACCTCGGCCAGCATGTTCCTCATGCGCTCCAGGTTCTCCGGTTTGCGCACGAAGTACTCGCGTGCGGGGGCGAGCACCTCCGCCAGCACCGCGGCGGTGCCGTTCTTCAGGTCCATGGGATGCAGCTTGCCGGCCAGGTACGTCCGCTCCAGCTCGTCGTAGCTGTGGAACTCCAGGTTCCCGCCGAACTTCTCCGGCCTCTCGAAACGCAGGGTGCCCATCCTCTCGAAGAGCACGTACTTGCAAACTGCCAGTACAGGGTTGCCCTCGGCCTCCGGCGGGCAGAACGCCTTGCTCATCTTGCGCTTGATGTCCTCGGGGGAATCGTGTATCAGTATGCTGCCATCCGGATCGCTCTTGGACATCTTGGCGCTCACCGGGTCCATGCGGTTCCCGCCCTTGAGCCCGGGGAGCAGGGGGGTGTGCACGGCCACGGCCTTCTTGACCCCCATCTTCTCCGCGGCCTCGCGGGCCAGCATATGAGCCCTGCGCTGATCCAGCCCTCCATAGGCCACGTCAACATCCATGAAGATGAGGTCCGCGGCCTGCATCAGAGGGTACATGGTCTTGCTGGAATCCACCTCGGCCTCGTCCTCGGTGCGGCCCATGATGGTCATGGCCCGCTTCACCCGCTGCAGGGAGGATGCCTTGCCGACCCGCATAACCGTCTCCCAGTAGTCGATGTCATCCATGATGTTTGAAGCCAGGCGGTACTCCACGTTCTCCCTGGGGACCCCGAGGGACTCGAAGCAGTCCTGCATGTACTCCGCGCACACCCGGATGTTCTCGATGCTCCCGCCTAGCTTGTCGTTGATGTAGGCGTGCCAATCCGCAAGGAAAACTATGAAGTGGAAGCCGGCGTCCACGAAGTTACGCACCTTCTGGGTGGTGACCATCCATCCGATGTGGACCAGTCCGGAGGGCTCGAAGCCGATATAGCCGGTGGGAGAGTCCTTGTTCCTGAGGACCTCCATGAGGTCCTCCGGGGTTATGATCTCCTCGGTGTTCCTAGCTATCAGTGCGAACCGCTCTTCGGCGTCCATGGTGCTCATGCTCGAATGCCGGACACAGTATTAAACAGATTTCCCGCCGGAGCGCAGCACCGAGGCCAGCCTCTCCGCGGCCGCATTGACGGTGTCCGAGACCATGGAGGTAGGGGGGCAGTAGGCGTTCTCCATGCGCTCCACGAAGGCGTTCACATCGATCCCTTCCAGAACAGCGGCGGTTATCCAGTTGATCCGGCCAGTGACGTCCTCCCCGCCCACGATCTGACCGCCGATCAGGCGTCCGCTCGTCGCGTCCGCCAGCAGCTTGACGGTCATGGCCTTCCCGCCGGGATAGTACCTGGCCCTGGACGACCCTTTGGCCGTGGCCTCGGCCACCTTGATACCGTAATATTCCGAAAGCGACCGGGAGAGCCCGGTACCTCCCACGTGCAGCCCACCGACCACGCTGATGTACGGGCTAGCGGTCCCCGGGAAGGTGGCGCTTCCTCCGGCGGCCCTTATGCCCGCCACCCGGCCCTGGCGGACAGCTGTGGAACCCAACTGGCTCATGGTGGGCCCGGCGGCCACCGCGCTCTGGCACATGACCACATCCCCGGCCAGGTACACGTTCGGGACCAGCCGGCCCTTGCGGTAGGGCTGCATGCTGGGACTGACCCGGACCGCACCCAGCGGACCGATCTCCAGCCCCATCTGTTCCGGGAGCCTCAGGTTGGCGCGCACGCCAGTGGCCATGATGACCATCTGGCAGGGGACCTCCCTTCCCCCGGCCACCACTCCGGTGACCGAATCCGGGCCTACGATGCGGGAGAGCGGAGCGCCCATGACGAACCTGATGCCCAGGGACTCGCAGTGGGCCTGCACCAGCTGGGCCATGTCTCGGTCCATGATGCGGGGGACCACCTGGTCGAACATCTCCACCACGGTGACGTCCTTTCCCCTCTCCTTCAGGGCCACGGCCATCTCCAGTCCGATGACCCCGGCCCCGGCCACCACCACCTGCTGGGTCGAGGGCAGGGCGTCCAGTATGGCCTGCCCGTCCGAGATCCAGCGCACCGGGAACACTCCCCTGAGCTCCCTTCCCTCCACCGGGGGGACGAAGACCGTTCCGCCGGTGGCCAGCACCAGCGAGTCGTATTCCAGCGCCCTTCCGTCGGCGGTGACCACCTGGCGCTTGTCCATGTCCACCTGGTCAACGGTGGTCCTGACCAACACCTCGATGCCCCTTTCCTTCCGGTAGAACTCGGGGGTGTGCATGACGATGCTGGCGAAGTCCTTGATCTTGCCCTCGATGACGAATGGGATGGCGCAGGGCGAGTAGGCCACGTGCTCGTCCTCGGTGATGAGTGTGATACTGTCCGCCCCGTGCTCCCTGGCGGTCGATGCGGCGGTCATACCTGCCGCCCCCCCGCCAACCACGATTATCCTGGCCATGATGCCTCTCCAGGGCGCAAATCCGGAAATGAGGATATAAAATGTTGCCACCGGGAGACGCAGGCCTAAAATACTAAGGGAGTTTTGACTTCCCCGTACATGGAGGACTCATGAGTAGCACGGACCTGTCCAGGCCGGTAACGGTCTGGAAGGAGGACGATATGGTGGACGGGCGCAGGGAGAAGGCGCTGGTGGCCATATTCCGCACCCGGGGATGCCATTGGTCCCGCAAGGGGGGCTGCTCCATGTGCGGTTACAACGTGGAGAGCCTGGAGGGCATCGGCGTGGAAGAGCTGTCCGCACAGCTGCAGGCCGTCCTGGAGAGGTACGAGGGGGAGGGCATGGTCAAGTTATACACCTCCGGCAGTTTCCTGGACCCCGTGGAGATACCCCTGGAGGTCCGCGACCGCATACTTGGCGCGTTCGACGGGGCCAAGAGGGTCCTCTTCGAGAGCCGCCCGGAGTTCGTCACCCCCGAGGTGCTGAGGGAGATGCCGGACCACGCCTCCATCGCCCTGGGGCTGGAAAGCTGCTCGGACCTGGTGCTCAGGTGCAGCGTGCACAAGGGCTTCGGGACCAAGGACTACCTGCGCGCGGCCGAGGCTGCCAAGGACCGGGGGCTGCCGGTGAGGACCTACCTCCTGCTGAAACCCATGTACCTGACCGAGAGGGCGGCCATCGCCGACGCCAAGGCCTCGGTGCTGTTCGCCGCTCCGCACTCGGAGAGCGTCTCGGTCAATCCGCTCAACGTGCAGAAGGAGACCCTGGTGGAGGGGCTGTGGCGGCGCGGGGAGTACAGGCCGCCCTGGATCTGGTCCCTGTTCGAGGTGCTCAGGACCAGGACGGGCGCCCCGGGAATCAGACTTTTCTCCTCGCCCAGCGGGGCCGGGACCCAGAGGGGCGTCCACAACTGCCCGGATTGCGACCGGCGCCTGTTGGGAGCCCTGGAAAAGTTCAATTTCGAGCAGGACGTTGGCCTCCTGGAGGGGCACGACTGCCATTGCCGTGCCGAGTGGAGATCGCTACTCGCCTCGGAGGAGCTCATGCGCACCTCCGTGGACGTGCACCGCTATCTCGACGACGAACTGGCGCTTTAGAGGGATTGACATGGATTACGACATCAAGAAGGGGAACTACAGCAACCTGGAGGGCGACGGACTGTTGAAGATGATGGAAGAGGCCTTCGGCTCCGCCAAGATGGAGGGCGATGCCTGCGTCTCCTCCTACGGGGCCATGAGCCGTATCGAGGTGAAGGTCAAGAGCAAGACCTCCCTCGACATCATCACCACCACGGACAAGGGGGCTTCGCCGGACGTCGCCGCGGAGACCATCAAGAGGTGGAACGATTTCCTGGAGAGGGTCACCGGCTTTACCTCCAAGGAGCGCCGCAACCGCCTGCAGAAGAAGGCCAAGGACGGAAAGCTCTGAGAGCGGCCAGTAAACCTTTTCTCCCCCTGGTTCTTTATATACAGGGGACCGATTGGTTTAAATAATAATGATAGTATCGGACTTCTGCTCAACGCACTGAGGACGTTCGACCAGACCCCTTGGGCAATGCGAAAGCAACCCTGAGCCGCCCCCACGCGCACATTCTGGTGGGCGATGACGGTGTCACGGTCGAAGGTGCTGACCTCAACACTCTTGAGAACAGGCGTTAGCGAAAGAGAGTGTGCTCTCTCACGAGATAAGGGAGAGGGAGATCCATGCCAAACATTAGACGTCCGAAAAGGGGCTCCAGGGGATTCGGTCCCCGCAAGAGGGCCATAACGCAGACACCGAGACTGGATTCGTGGCCTGAGATCAGCGAAGGCCCTAAGGTCCAGGGATTTGCCGGTTACAAAGCAGGAATGACCCACGCGTTCATCGTGGACCGCCGCAAGAGCAGCACCACCTCCGGCCAGGAGATCAGGGTGCCGGTCACCGTTCTGGAAGTGCCGCCGATGAAGGTGGCCGCGGTGCGCATCTACGAGAACACCCGCTACGGCCTGAAGACCGCCGGGGAGATCTGGGCCGGCCAGCTGGACGAGAACCTGTCCAGGCTGCTGCCCATACCCAAGAAGGTCGACGCCGAGGCGGCCTGGGAGAAGATGAAGGGAGTGGACGCGGAGGACGTTAGGGTCCTGGCGTTCACCCAGCCCAAGCTGGTCACCGGGGTGCCGAAGAAGCGCCCGGAGCTCATGGAGCTGCGCATCGGCGGGGGCACCATGGAGGCCCGCATCGAGTTCGCCAAGGGCCTGCTGGGCAAGGACATCGCCATCACGGACTTCGCCAAGACCGGGGCCATGATCGATGTCGTCGCGATCACCAAGGGGAAGGGCTTCCAGGGCGCCACCAAGCGCTGGGGCCTGAAGCTCATGTCCCACAAGAACTCCAAACACCGCCGCGCCGTCGGTAACCTGGGGCCCAAGAGGCCCGGTTACGTGCGCAGCACCGTGCCTCAGGGCGGTCAGATGGGTTACCACCAGAGGACCGAGGTCAACAAGCTCATACTGAAGGTCGGGGAGACCGCGCAGGAGATAAACCCCAAGGGCGGCTTCCTTCACTACGGTGAGCTCAGGAACCCGTTCGTCCTGGTCCATGGATCCGTGCCCGGCCCCACCAAGAGGCTGGTGCGCATGAGGGACCCGGTAAGGAGGCAGCAGCCGGACCTGAAGGAGGCTCCGGAGATGGTGTACATATCCACCGAGTCCAAGCAGGGGGCGTAAGCAATGGTCGACAAGGCAACTGTAAATGTATATTCGTTAACGGGCGAGGTCATCAAGACCCAGTCCCTTCCCGCCGTGTTCGCCACCCAGTTCAGGCCCGATGTCATCCACCGGGCCGTGGTGGCAGAGGAGGCCAACAGGAGGCAGCCCTACGGTTCCAAGCCCGGCGCAGGCATAAGGCACTCGGTGTCCACCTGGGGCAAGGGCCGCGGCGTGGCCCGTGTCCAGAGGCTGGCCCAGGGAGCGAAGGGCGCGGAGTCCCCCAACAACGTTGGCGGCCGAAGGGCCTTCCCGCCCAGGGTCGACAAGGACTGGAGCTTGAAGGTCAACCAGAAGGAGAGGGTGCTGGCCAAGCTGTCCGCACTGGCCGCCACCGCTGATGCGGAGAAGGTCAAGGCCCGCGGGCACCAGTTCGACGAGGCCCTCACCCTCCCGGTGGTCATCGAGGACCGCCTGGAAGAGGTGCGCAGCACCTCCGAGGTGCTCCAGGTGCTGAAGAGCATCGGGGTGTCCGAGGACGTGGTGCGCAGCAAGGAGGGCATCAGGGTCAGGGCCGGCCGTGGCAAGATGCGCGGCAGGCGCTATCGCATGCCCAGGAGCCTGCTGATCGTGGTATCCAGCCACGACGTGGCCCTGGTCAAGGGAGCCCGGAACCTGCCGGGCGTCGAGGTGGCCTTCGCCGAGGCCCTGAACCCCGGCATGCTGGCCCCCGGCGGACTGCCCGGGAGGCTGACCGTGTTCAGCGAGTCCGCCCTCAAGAAGATAGGAGAGTGGTGAGCATGGCCAGGAAGATACTGCTCTACCCCTACGTGACGGAAAAGACCATGAACTACATGACCGGCACGCCCACCCAGGATTTCAAGGACGGCAACAAGATCGAGTTCATCGTGGACCGCTTCGCCAGCAAGGCGGAGATAAAGGCCGCCTTCGAGGAGTACTTCGAGGTGAAGGTGGACAAGGTCTGGACCAAGATCTCCAAGGACGGCAAGCACGCCATATTCAAGCTAGCTGAGGGATACTCGGCCGAGGACATCGGCATGAGGATCGGAGTGTTCTGAGGAGGGGGAACATGGGAAGACAACTGAGACAGCAGAGGAGAGGTCGCGGAACCTCCACCTACAGGTCCCCGAGCCACAGGCACGTGGGAGAGATAAAGCACCCCCGCGCCGAGTTGAAGGCCGGGAAGGTCACGGACATCGTGCACGCCCCGGGCCGCAACAGCCCGGTCGCCGAGGTCCAGTTCGAGAACGGAAAGAAGGACAAGATCATCGCCGTGGAGGGACTGATGGTCGGGCAGGAGCTCAAGGTCGACGGCCAACTCAGCCTGAAGCCGGGCAGCATCATGCCCCTGGCCAACATCCCCGAGGGTACCCTGGTCCACAACCTGGAGGCCAGGCCCGGAGACGGCGGCAAGTTCGTGAGGACCGCCGGTACGTACGCCACAGTGGTCACCAAGGGCGACACCATCATGGTGCAGCTGCCATCCGGCGCATTCAAGAACCTGGACCCCCGCTGCCGCGCCGGCATCGGGATAGTCGCGGGAGGCGGTGCGGATGAGAAGCCGTTCGCCAAGGCAGGGAAGAAGTTCCACGCCTACCGCAGCAAGAGCAAGGCCTACTTCAAGGTGAAGGGAGTGGCGATGAACGCCATTGACCACCCGCACGGCGGTGGAGGTCACCCCCACGTTGGTAAGCCCAGCACCGTATCGAGGAACGCTCCGCCGGGAAGGAAGGTCGGTAGGCTTTCCCCCCAGAAGAAGAGGAAGTGATTCTAGATGGCTGAAGATAAGCTAACTGGCACCAAGGCCTCGAGGAGGAAGCAGAGGAAGAAGAAGGGCATGATGACCGCCCGTAGGAAGAAGGAGTTCACCTACCGCGGTTACACCCTGGAGCAGCTCCAGGAGATGCCCTTCGAGGAAATGGTGGACCTCCTGCCGTCTAGGGTTAGAAGGTCCTTCCGCCGCGGCCTCAACGAGGAGCAGAAGACCACGTTCGACAAGATCTGGTCTGGAGAGCACGAAGTGGTGCGCACGCACCGCCGGGACATACCCATCGTGCCGGCCTTCGTAGGCCGCCGCGTGGCCGTTTACAACGGGAAGGAGTTCAAGGAAGTCGAGGTAAAGCCTGAGATGATCGGGCACTTCCTGGGCGAGTTCGCCCTGACCAGGGGTTCTGTGAAGCACTCCGGTCCAGGCGTCGGTGCGACCAGGTCCTCCAAGTTCATGCCGCTGAAGTGAGGTGACAAGACATGGTTGGATACACTGCTCAAGCCGATCCGGACACTACGTCCAAGGCCATCGCCAAGGAGCTGCCCATCTCCCCCAAGTTCTCCCGCGAGATATGCAGGATGATAAGGGGGAAGAAGGTGGACGACGCCATCCGCATGCTGGAGGAGGTCGTGGAACTGCGCCGCCCGGTGCCGATCCGCCGCTACAACATGGGTGTGGCCCACAAGGCCGGGGTTGGCCCCGGCCGGTTCCCCAAGAAGGCCGCCGCGGCCATCATCAAGGTGCTGCAGAGCGCCAAGAGCAACGCCGAGTACAAGGGACTCGACGCTGACAACATGCGCGTGCGCATAGTCTCCGCCCATCTGGGCCGGACCATCCCAGGCTACATGCCCAGGGCGCACGGCCGCAGCACCGCCTGGGACCAGCAGACCGTCAACATCGAGGTCATATTGGAGGAGGTTCAGTAAATGGCCAGCGAGAGGAAGTTCGTTGCAGAGAACATCAGAAGGGTGCTCCTCAAGGAGTACCTGATGAAGACCGTGGACCGCGCTGGCTTCGGTGGCGTGGACGTGCAGAGGACCCCGATGGGGACCAGGGTCACCCTGGTCACCGAACGCCCGGGGATAGTAATCGGGCGCCGCGGCGCGGCCATCAAGTCCCTGACCAAGGCCATCGAGGACAACTTCAAGTACGACAACCCCCAGATCGAGGTCCAGGAGGTCGACAACCCCAACCTGAACGCCCAGATCATGGCCGAGAAGCTGGCCTTCGCGCTGGAGCGCGGCTGGCACTTCAGGAGGGCCGGTCACTCCACCGTCCGCAGGATCATGGAGTCCGGGGCCCGCGGCTGCCTCATAATCATCTCCGGCAAGCTGACCGGGGAGAGGCACCGCACCGAGAAGTTCAAGGAGGGCTACATAAAATACTGCGGTGAGAGCCGGGAGCTTTTCGTGGGCACCGGTTTCGCCGTGGCCAAGCTGAAGCCCGGGGTCATCGGGGTACAGGTCGAGATCATGCAGCCTGGCGCCCGCCTTCCGGCCGAGATAGATGTCATGGCCATGGAGGCCGCCATACAGGCGAACCCCGACCTGGCCGAGCTGCTGAAGAAGCAGGAGGAGGCCTCGGTCATTGCTGAGCGCCCCGCCGAGGACGTCCCGGCGGCAGACGACGAGGAGGTGACCGAATAAATGGCTTTGATCAGGACCTCTGAGATAAGAGAGATGAGCGTGGATGAGCGCAAGGCCAAGCTGCGCGAGCTGCAGGACGAGCTCATGCACGAGAAGGGAGCGGCCGCCATGGGCGGCGCCCCGAACAACCCGGGGAAGATCAGGGCTTTAAGGAGCAACATCGCCAGGATCCTAACCGTCCAGAAGGAGGAAGAACAATAATGGCCGATATTTGCTCGGTATGTGGGCTCCCTAAAGAACTGTGCATGTGCGAGGAGATCGCCAGGGAACAGCAGTCCGTAAGGATCTACACCGACAGCAGGCGTTACGGCAAGATCGTCACCGTCGTCGACGGCATCGATTCCACCGACATAGACATTGACGACCTGGCGCGCAAGTTGAAGAACAAGTGCGCCGCCGGCGGTACCGCCAAAGAAGGGAAGATAGAGCTCCAGGGCGACCACAAGAAGAAGGTGGCCCAGACCCTGGAAGAGATGGGCTTCAAGACCGAGGTTCGGTAGGAGCCATGGACAAGAGGGATTTCATGA
>MVPZ01000068.1 GCA_002067045.1 Methanomassiliicoccales archaeon PtaB.Bin134
GATCGCAGCACACAACATTCGGATGCTGGCTTGGATGAACTTCAATTCAGCGAACTAGTTTAGCGTCAGAACCAATCATGATTGAGGCGTTCTCATTTTGTAATAGTTCGTTGATCGATTCAAAAGACGATTTTTCCTAACAGCACCTCATTTTCACTGACCTCCCCCTATCAGTCCTTTATATCCTCAAGGCGAAGTTGGTATGGTGAGCAGATGTACCGCCCCATGCCTGATACAGTGACCGAACCGCTGGTCCATGAGTTCCGTTCCGATGCGGATGGAATGCTGGCCACCACCGCCATACCCCCGGTGGACGAGCTGCTAGGGGGGTTCGAGGCGGGCACCGTCACCACCATCGACAGCTCGGACAGGATGCTGTTCACCCTGGTCAACATGCTCAGCGTGAACTTCGTGCGCGAATGGCATCGCGACGTGATCTGGGTGGACGGCGGGAATTCCGTTAATCCATACGACCTTACGTACGTCTGCAAGCGTTTCCGGCTACGGCCGGAGGAGGTGCTGAACAGCATCAATGTGTCCCGTGCCTTCACCGCCTACCAGATGTCCACTCTGATCGAGGAGTCGCTCGAGGAAGAGCTCTGCCGTAACAATGGCGGCATGGTGGTGGTGTCCTGCTACCCGGACCTCTTCCAGGACGCGGACATGGACTGGGAGGAGTCGTTGAAGCTTATGGAGAGGGGGATGGGCAAGCTGCGTTCCCTCACCGCCAAGCACCGCACCGTGACCGTGGTGACCAACTACGGCCTGGCGAAGCTGATGTACCGCAAGGGGCTGCGCCCGCTGTTCTACGAGAGCGTGGACAGGGTGGTGAGCATAGAGCACCGTTCCGGCCACGTGCGCATCTCCCTGCCTCGGGAAGAGAGGGAGATATTGTACAGGCCGGTGCCACCGAACCAGACCACCTTGGACGAGTACCGGAGGCGGTTCTGATGGGGCGTACCGTTCCAACGTACCGCATGGCCTCGGAATCGATATTCCAGAGATGGAACGATTTTCGGCGCGCCCTTCCGCAGGAGGACCGCGACGCCTTCGACCGCCTTTCGGACAAGGTCCGGCTGCACTCCTCCGCCTGCAGCGTAGCGGCCTTCCTGGACCCCCTGGAGGGCGCCCTCCTCTCCATACTCCTGGAGCAGGAGAAGGAGCTGGATCGCCTGCGCAAGAAGGCCTGATCGAATGCGCGGATGGATCCTGGACTGCTATGCGGACGAGGTCAACAACGAGATGGTCACCTGGTTCAAGACCTCCGCAGGCGTGGAGCGCATCGCCGATCGCGAGTACCGGCCGAGCTTTTATGTAAAGCCATCCGCGGAACGGAAGCAGGCACTGCTGCTGGGCCTAAAGGAAGCTGGCATTGAGCACCGTTGGGAGGGACACCGCACCTGGCTCACGGGACCCCGGGAGGACGTACTCAGGGTCACCCCTAGGGGATACCGCAATCTGATGCCTTTGGCCAAGACCATCGACAAGTGGGGATGCCACCGGGACCATACGCTGTTCAACGTCGATACGCGCATGGACACCCGCTACTTCCTGCACCGCAAGGTCTTCCCGATGGGGCTCATGGATGTGGAGGGCTGGAAGAACCTGGACACCCCCTTCCGCCTGGACTACCCGATGCCCGAGCTGCGCACCTGCGAGCTGACGCTGGAGACCTCCGCCCGCCGCGGAATGCCGACCATGGACGACCGCCTGAAGCGGGCCACCCTGGACGATATGGTAATGGAGGGCAAGGAAGCGGACATCCTGGAGGCCATCCAGGAGGCGCTGCGGGAGCGGGACCCCGACGTGCTCATAACCGACGGGGGGGACAGCTTCCACCTGCCGTTCCTGGAGAGGTGCGCCGAGCGGAACGAGATGGAACTGGAGTTGGGAAGGGAGGGGGGAAAGCGCCGCGGGAAGGGCAAGAGCTACTTCACTTACGGACGGATCCTCTACAAACCACCCGCGTACAAACTGCGCGGGCGCATCCATTTGGACAAGGGTTCATCGTTCATATTCCAGGAGGGGGGGATGGCCGGGCTCATCGACCTCTGCCGCCTTTCCCGAATATCATTGCAGGACATGGCCCGCATGTCCCCCGGGAGCGCCATAAGCGCTATGCAGGTGAACGAGGCATCGAAGATGGGCTCCCTGGTCATGTGGAAGAAGAATTTGCCCGAAGATTTCAAGACCGCCGCCGAGCTGGTGGCCTGCGACCGCGGCGGGCTCATTTACGAACCGAAGGTCGGACTGCACGAGCGCATCCAGGAGGTGGACTTCACCTCCCTGTACCCCAGCATCATGGTCCGCCATAACATATCGCCGGAGACCCTGAACTGCGACTGCTGCCCGGACAGCGGAGAACCCGTTCCCGGACTGGGCTACTGGACCTGCACCAAGCGCAGGGGGCTGCTGGGAAGAGTGCTGGAACCGATCGTGCGCCGGAGGATATCGCTCAAGCGACTGAAGAACGAGGGCGGACGGCGGAGCGCCATCTACGACCAGCAGGCCAAGGTGCTCAAGTGGGTGCTGGTGACCTGCTTCGGCTATACGGGATATCGCAACGCCCGCTTCGGCCGCATCGAGTGCCACGAATCGATCACCGCTCACGGGCGGGAGATATTGCTCAAAGCTGCCGACGTCGCCGAGCACCGCGGATTCCGCGTACTGCATGGGATAGTGGACTCGTTATGGCTGGAAGGGAACGGGGATATCGAGGCCTACTGCCGGGAGATAGGGCAGCGCATGGGCATACCGCTGGTCTGGGACGGGGAGTACAAGTGGATAGTGTTCCTGCCGAATTTGACCAATGGCGCCGGGGCGCTGAACCGTTACTACGGCGCCTTCCAGGACGGGGAGCTGAAGGTGCGTGGCATCGCTCTGCGCAGAAGGGACACCTGCACCCTGGCCAGGGAATTACAGCAGGGCATGCTGGACCGCTTGGTCCTGGGAGAGGACGTCGAGGGCTTCCGGCATCGCATCCCTGAAGCGCTGGATGTCCTGGACTTGTTCATACGGAGGTTGAGGGACATGGAGACGCCGCTGGAGAAGCTGGTGCTCTCCAGGCGCATCAGCCGGGAGCTGAACGAGTACCGGCAGAGGAACGATCAGTTCCGTGCGCTGAGCCAGCTGGAGGACCAGGGCTTCCGTACACCCCCGGGTGAGGCGGTGGAGTTCATCATGACCCCCGGGAAGGAGGTCAAGGTGGCCCAGTTCTTGGACGGTGGAGAGGAGTACGACGTCGGACGGTACGAGGAGCTGCTGTTTCGGGCGGCGGGCGAACTGCTCTCGCCCTTCGAGCTCGGCCAGGACCGCCTGCGGGACTTCTACCGCAGGAACGGGGCGAAGTAGTAGAGAAGGATGGGCAGCAGGAGGCATCCCGTCAGGTGCACCCTGCTTACGCCCACCTTCCCGGGCAGCATGCCCAGAAGGGTGGAGAGGAACAACAGGAGCAAACCAGTGGGGCCGGCCAGCAGGAAGGAAAGCAGCACCATGCCCAGCAGAGCCGCCCGGTTCAGCCCGGTGAGGTCCCGGCCCTGGGCCTTGAGGAGCAGCCTGCCGCCCAGCCTCATGGTCAGCAGGTAGGAGAGAAGAGAGGATAGCAGAATGCATATGAGCAGGGAGGGCAGGTCGTCCACGCCTATGGACGGCAGGGCCGACTGCATTGCCAGCAGTGTGCCGCTGCGCCCCTTGCCCAGCAGGAGGAGAGTGCCCAGACCCAGCACCGCCGCCCCGGTGCCCACCGCGGAGACGGTGGCGATGAACTCCCGGGGCCCGGTGCGGGCGCGGGGGAGCATGGTGGTCAGCACCGCTCCGGCGGTGGCGGTGACCCCTGGAAGCCAACCCACCAGCCCGCCCATCAGCGAGCCGCGCAGCGCTCCGCTCACTGAGGGCGGTTCTCCCGCCTCCGCGTCCTGCGGGGGCATGCGGCCGCGCGAGGAGCCGATGAGCAGCGGCAATCCGAACAGCCCGGTGAACAGGGGCATGAGCATGTTGCCCTCCAGGCCCTTCCAGAGGTCGCCCCCGGGGACCAGTCCGTCCATGGCCATGATGCCCAGCGCCCCGGATAGGAGGAAGAGGAGTGCTGCCCACCCCATGACCGGCGGACGGTCCCTGCGCACCACCCAGACGCCCATGAGCAGCATGTTGCCCCCCTCCAGCCCCCGCCCCCTCACCGGGAAGGTCTGCGTCGGAGTGCTGACCGCCCATCCCCAGCGCCTCCTGCCCACCGTCCCGATCACCCGGGCGGAATCGCCGTGCACCGGCACGTGCCTCTTCAGGGAGATGGCGTTGCTCGGAGTCGCCGAACCGCCGCGCAGGTCCAGAATGGCCACGGGGTCGGCCTTTCCGCTCTCCGCCCAGAGCAGCAGGAACGGTATGAGGATCAGCAGATAAGGGATGAAGGGGGAGAGGGAATCGAGGGCGCCGGAAAGATGAATGTGAAGCAGCGGCAGGGGCAGCAGCAAGAGCATCCCTACAGTGGCCCCTACCAGACTGCCCTGGGCCGCGGCCTGCAGGGCGTTCATTCCCTTTCCCTCCAGCAACAGCCGGTGCGAGGGGAGAACTGACAGGCATTCCGTCTCATCCGGCACGCCCATGATCAGCGACGGTATGTAGTCCAGGAAGGAATGGCAGATGGCCGCAGAAAGAATGGCGCAGGCCAGGAGCAGGGCCGGGGGCAGGGCGCATCCGGTGGATGCGCAGATCGCCTCCATCGGCGGAGAGAGCAAGGGGATGGAGAGCACCAGCAGCGCGGCCAGAGTGTTGACGTGTATGCCCGGGGCGAGCCCAGACAGCGTTCCCAGCCCCATGCCCAGCAGGGTGAAGTAGATGACCATCAGGAGGTCCGCGCCGAGCATGAATTATGAATGCAGGGGAGTGGCAATACGGATAGGGCTGCAGTCACGCTATCAATCGTTTTTCCTTAATATTCGAACGACTATTGATGGCCGTCCATGCCAGCCATCAAGGCGCAAGCACTGACCAAGGTCTTCGGGGAGTTCAAGGCAGTGGACGCCATTGACTTCCAGATCGAGGAGGGGGAGTGCTTCGGCTTCCTTGGCCCGAACGGCGCAGGAAAGAGCACCACCATGCGCATGATACACTGCGCCAGCCCGGTGACCTCTGGGAAGCTGGAGGTGTTGGGCATGGATGTCGAAGGAAGCTCCAGGGAGATCAAGGCCGCCATTGGCGTCGCCCCGCAGGAGAACAACCTGGACCCTGATTTCACTGTGCGCCGGAACCTCACCGTGTACGGGCGCTACTTCGGCCTGCCCAATAAGCTGCTGGAGGAGCGCGCCGACCGATTGCTGGAGTTCATGCAGCTCTCCGAGAAGAGGGACGAGATGATCCAGGAGATCTCCGGGGGCATGAAGCGCCGCCTAATCATCGCCAGGGCCATGATGAACGACCCCCGATTGCTCATCCTGGACGAGCCGACGACGGGACTTGATCCCCAGGCCCGCCACCTCATATGGGAGAAGGTTCGCGAGCTCAAGCGCAAGAAGGTCACGGTCATCCTGACCACGCACTACATGGACGAGGCGGAGCGGCTGTGCGACCGGCTGGTGATCATGGACCACGGGAAGATAATCCTGGAGGGCAGGCCTAGGGAACTAATAGAACAGGTCATCGGCACCGATGTCATGGAGATCGACGTGCCCACGGACGACATGGAGTCGTATGTCAAGGAGCGGGGATGGAAGTACGAGCGGACCATCGATCGTCTGCTCGTTTATACCAAGGAGGGCCAGAGGGTGGCCGCGGAGCTCAAGGAGCACTTCTCCATGAGCTACTATCTCATCAGGAACGCCACGCTGGAGGACGTCTTCCTCCGCACCACCGGGAGGGCGCTGGTGGAATGAGCCTGATCTCCAACATATCCTGGCGCTCCATCGCCCTGTGGAAGCGCAACCGGGACGTCTTCCTTACCACCTGGAAGACCAACTTCGTCCCCCCGTTCCTGGAGCCGATACTGTACCTCCTGGCCATGGGATTGGGCTTCGGCGCCCTCATCCCGGAGGACATCGTGTACCGGGGTATGAGCGTGGAGTACATCAAGTTCCTGGCCCCGGGGCTCATCGCCATCAGCGTGATGTACGGGGCCTTCTTCGAGTGCACCTACAGCTCCTTCGTGCGCATGTACTACCAGAAGACCTTCGACGCCATCATGGCCACCCCCCTCTCCCTGGAGGACATCATAGCCGGGGAGATCCTTTGGGGGGCGACCAAGAGCTTCATCAACGCAACGATAGTGCTGGCGGTGGTCGCGGTCCTGGGGTACGCGGAGCTTCCTTTGCTGCTGATCATCCCGGCGATAGCCTTCCTGGGCGGGCTGATGTTCGCCTCACTGGCCATGCTATTCACCGCCCTGGTGCCCAACATGGACTCCTTCAACTACCCCTTCTTCCTGTTCATCACGCCCATGTTCCTGTTCAGCGGCACCTTCTTCCCGCTCAGCGTGCTGCCGGTGTGGGGTCAGCAGCTGGCGCTGGCCCTTCCGCTCACGCACATATCCAACATGGTCCGGGACCTGTCGTACAGCATGGCCACCATGGACGTGGCATTGGGATTCGTTTACCTGGCGGCATTGACCGCGCTGTGCTTCCTGGCCTCGGTGTTCCTGATGAAGAGGCGCCTGGTCAAGTGAGCACACGGACCTTGCCGTCCCTCACTTCCACGCTCACCAGGGTGCGCACGCTCTGCCCCAGGTCCCGCTCCAGCTCCTCCAGCCGGTCGGTCTTCCTCACCACCACGATGATGTCCCGCACCTCCACGCCCATCTCCTGGAGGGCCTTCACCACCGCCCGCAGCGTTCCTCCGGTGCTGACCACGTCATCCAGCAGCAGCACCCGGTCCCCCTTCTTCAGCCCGTTTATGTAGAGGTCCTTCTCCGAGTACCCGGTGGTCTGGCGCACGCTGACCTCCCCGGGCAGCCCGTACCTGCGCTTGCGGACCACGTTGTAGGGTATGCCGGTCATCAGGGACAGCGACACGATGAGCGGAATGGCCATGGCCTCGGCTCCCACCAGGTAGTCCACGTCCATGTCCATCAGGTCGTAGATGCGGTTCAGGACCTCGTCCAGGACCGCGGGGTCCATGGCCGGGATGCCGTCGGTGACAGGGTGCACGAAATACTGGTACTCGCCGAAGCGCACCACCTCGCTGCGCTCCAGGCTTTCCTTCAACCTTTCCAGCATGCTATCGGCTGCGGATATCCCTTACGCGCACATTAATTGTGCGTTCCCCTCGCATACATTATATTCCAGGGGCTCGCATCCCTGCGGCATGCGGGTCTTGGCGGGCAAGGACAAGGACATCCAGGAAGGGCGTTTGAAGGGTGTCAAGGCCGACGGTCATTCCTTCGTCGTCGGCAGGTTCAAGGGGCAGCTGTACGCCATGGACGGCAAGTGCTCGCACGCCGGCTTCGATCTCATGTACGGGAGCATCGTGGAGGGCGCGGTGGTCTGCCCCGCGCACGGCGCCAAGTTCGACCTGGCCACCGGGCAGAAGATCTCGCACTCGGGAGCCAGGGACCTTAGGGTGTACATCGTCTCCCTGGAAGGCGACGACGTCTACATAGAGGTCTGAGATCACTTCGGCTTCAAGGCCTCGTCCCCATCGGCCCTGTGCCACTTGGCCCCCTTCTTCCTGATCTTGCCGGAGGCGGCCAGGTGCCTGATGGTGCGCCGGACCAGGTCCTCGGGCACATCTATCTGGAACTGCTCCCGGAACCCCTTCTGTATGCCCAGCACGGTCTGGGGCTGGTGCAGCGTCTTCGGCAGCAGGGTCCGGAGGTCCTCGTGAAGGTTCCAGGGGAAGATGAACCAGGTCCAGTCCTCCTCGGGGACCTCGACCTCGTAGTAGTCGGGCTCCTTCTTGGAGTGGGTGATGTGCAGAAGCGTGGCGGTCCGTACCTCCTTGGGGCCCATGTTCCTCAGGTGCATCTCGGCCAGCAGGAGGCTCTCCCCGGTGTCGGTGATGTCGTCCACGATGAGCACCGATTCCCCGGCGATGCTGGCGTTCAGCTCCTGGGTCAGAAGCGCTTTCCCGTCGTGATTGGCGGTGATGCCCCAGTGCTCGGTCTTGACCGCGTAAAGCTTCTTGACCTGGAGGTGGTCGCATATCACCCGGGCGGGCACCCAGCCCCCGCGGGTGAGCCCGATCACCACGGTGGGCCGGAAGCCGTTGTCCGCGATGTCGTAGGCCACCGCCTCCGTCCATCTGGCGATCTCATCCCAGGTCAGTATCCGGCACTTGAAGCTCTCCACCTTTTCCATGATCGTCCCTCGGTCGGCGTTGCGACATCCCAGGACCGACCTGATGGGCAATATATTTTTACTCTCACAGCAGGGGCTTGACGAACTCCATGCGCGTGGTGTCGAAGAGACCGCGATTGCCGATCTTCAGCTCCGGGATGACCAGCAGCGACTGGAAGGAGAGGGTCATGAACGGCGCGGGAAGCGGGCAGCCCATCCCCTTCAGCATCTCCAGCAGTTCGGCCTCCCTGCCGGCCACCGCGGACATGGGCTCGGTGCTCATCAGCCCGGCCACGTTCAGCGGCAGCGATCCGACCTCCTCGCCGTCCACCACCGCGTAACCGCCCTGCATGGCCACAGTGTTCACCGCCATAGCCATCTCCTTTGCGGAGGCGCCCACCGCCAAGATGTGATGGGAATCGTGGGCCACGCTGGTGGCCATGGCCCCCCGCTTCAGCCCGAACCCTTTCACGAAGCCCAACACCGGAGCGGCCTGGCGGTAGCGGTCGCACAGGGCCAGCAGCAGCACGTCCTGCTGCGGGTCCGGATGGACCTTGCCCCCCCTCACCGGAAGCTCGGTGACGAAAGCATTGCTCTCGATCTGGTCCGGCAGCACCCTGATCACCCGGACGGAGGCCCTCTCCCCCTGTGCAGGGATCATCATCTCCTCGGCCCGGCGTTCCTGCGGGAATATGGCCAGGGGAGCGTCCTTCGGAGCCACCTCGAACAGCGCCCGGCCGTCCCTGGCCACCAGCTCCCCGGCGATGTACACCTCCCGGACCTGGAAGTCCTTCAGGTCATCGACCACCACCAGGTCCGCGGTCCTGCCCGCGGCTATGCTTCCTCCTGGAAGGCCATAATGCCAGGCCGGCCAGGCGGTGACCGCCCGAATGGCGTGCATGACCGGCATGCCCATGGCCACGGCCTTCCGGAGCAGTACGTCCAGATGGCCGGAGGCGATGTCCTTGGCCCGGAGGTCGTCGGACACCAGCATGCACTCGTGCCGCTTGGCGAAGGGCATCAGCAGCCCCAGGTCCCGGGAGGCGCTGCCCTCGCGCACCTGTATCCACATGCCCAGGAAGTACTTCTCCTCAGCCTCGTCCGGGGTCAGGCATTCGTGGTCGGTGCGCATCCCGGCGTTGATGTACTTGACCAGGTCCTCCCCGACCAGGCCGGGGCAGTGACCGTCTATGAGCTTCCAGAGCTTCTTGACCGCCTTGATCTTGTCCATGATCAGAGGGTCGTCCTCCAGAACCCCGCGGTAGTCCATTACCTCCCCGAAGGCCACGAAGCGCCGGTCCCGGAACAGCTCCTCGATCTCCGGAATGCCTATCACCGCCCCGGAGTCCTCGTATTTGGTCGCGGGGACGCATGAGGGCACGGTCAGGAATGTGCGCAGGGGAACACCCTCCGAATCGGAGAGCATGTAGCGCACGCCCTCCACGCCCAGCACGTTGGCGATCTCGTGCGGGTCGGAGACCACCGCGGTGGTCCCGTGCGGCACCACCGCCTCGGCGAAGCGCGAGGGGCAGAGCTGCGAGGACTCGATGTGTATGTGCGAATCTATCAGGCCGGGAAGGAGGTAGCGCGGGGGAGCCTCCTCCAGGGGAACTATCTCCGCGAACTTGCCGCCCTCGATTACCACCCTGCTGGGGAGCACCTTTCCGTTGACCACGTCCACCAGCTGACCTTCGACCTCGAACCGGCTCATGGAACCCACTCTGCGCTGAACGTGGAAAAACCTTTTGCCCGTTCCTTCCGATCCATGATCGTGACATACCCCCGGGAGGTGCTGAACAGGCTGCGTTGGGGAGACGGCACGCTGATGGGAGTGGTGGTGACCTACGTGCACCGCGGCGTCCCGGGGGACCTGCTTTCCGTGAGGGGGGAGAACATCACCGACCTGGGTAGGTCCTTTTTCTGCATCGGGGAGGGACGGGTGCCCTATCATCGCATCGTGCGTATAGAAAGGAAGGGGGAAGTGGTTTTCCAGGCCTAGCTCAGTGCCTGGGCTCGTTGCAGTTGGGGCAGTTGTGCATGAAGGAGGGGTAGTTCACCCCGCACTTGCGGCACTTGGCCATCTCCACCTTCTTATCCTTGTGCTCCGCTGCGGGGGCCGGCTGCGAGGCCGGCTGCTGGGGAGCGGGCTGTGGGGGCTGCGGAGGAGCGGCCTGCTGCTGGTTCGGCGCGGCCTGATACTGCTGGGCCTGATACTGCGCATACTGGGGCTGGAATATCTCCTGCAGCTTCAGGAAGCCGATGAGCAGGATGACCCCGGGAATGAACAGGACCACGAAGCCCACGATGGACCAGATGAGCAGGGCATCGCTGGCCTGCTTGAAGCGCCCCTGATCGATGTTGGCGAAGACATTGTCCTTGAGCATCAGGATGACCACCAGGCCCAATCCAGCGGCGGCCAGGGGGTATATCCCTCCCAGAATGTTGCCGGTGACTATGGTTATCACTCCGGCCAGCATGCCGATCAATGCGAACACCAGGGCCAGAAGCTGTCCGATGTAGACCAGCTTGCGGGCCTCGGCCACGCTGGCCGGAAGCCAGGGCGGGCCGTTCTCCGAGGCCAGGAAATCGTTGAGGTCCATTTTCTTCCTCCGTTGAACAATATATTTGCTGGATGGTGTACATGAGGTCTGCGATATTCAATCTATCGCAGAGGTCCGCCCCCATCCGGCCAAGCATCTGGACCTCGCACAACGATTAAATAGTATCCTCCATCTACGAAAGGCGTCAAGGTTGAAATGGATGAAGAATGAGGATTTCAAGTACCTATACGACCGATTGAAGGAACCCTCTGATATCGACGCGCTCTCCAAGGAACTGAGCCTGGACCGCGAACTTCTCACCGTCATCTACACCCAGAGGACCGTGCGGGAGACCACCAAGAAGTTCTACAAGGTGCAGAGGAACGGTGCCAGGATGGTCAAGTCCTGGCAGAGCGGGGAGACCCTGCTGGAGATATCCCGACGCTACGAGTTCCCGCCCATACTCACCGGGCTGATGATATTCCAGGAGTCCGGAAGGTCCAAGAAGCAGTTCTGGTCCATCGTGAGGAACCCGGAGGCCATCCCTGACAGGGACCTCAGAGGGCAGATAGAGGAGATCTGCAGGGAGGACATCATCTATTCGCCCGAGGGCACGGAGAAGCAGCACCAGAGGGGGCTGTGGGGTGAGAAGAACCTGCAGGACTGGCTGAACGAACAGGGCATCGGCTTCCGCACCGAGAACGACCTGCGCGGGGAGTTCCCCAAGACCCCGGACGCGCTGTTGGACAAGCCCATAGTGGTTAACGGATGGAAGGTCAACTGGATCGAGTCCAAGGCCACCTTCGGGGACCGGGTGGAGGTCAACAAGAACACCCGCAAGCAGCTATCCCCGTACGTCAACCTGTTCGGGCAGGGGCTGGTGGTCTACTGGTTCGGCTTCGTGGACGAGATAACCATGGAGGACGGGATATTCATCACCGATTCCTCCCTGACCGGTCTGAACTGCCGGCCGGTCGATGGGGAGTGCCACCTTATAAATTAAATAGGTACAATCTTTATTTTTGTGCATGGACCGGGCCGACTTCATCTCCGCTAGCGACTTGGAGCGGTACGGCTACTGTCCATTGAGCTGGTGGTTGGGGAGGCAGGCCCGGTCGATCACTCCGGAGACCGAGGAGGGCGATCGGGCCCACCGGGAGAAGGCCGACGAGTACCGGCGCATAAGGCACATGGAGCAGTCGGCCTGGGAGTGGGAGCGGATGGTGTTCCTCTTCTCGGTCATCGCCACCGTCCTGGCCATCACCGGCCTCTCGTTGATGAGGGCCGTGGGGGGCAACGGGGGCAGCTGGGTCATATCATTGCTGAGCGTCATCTGGTTCTTCGCGGTCATCGCCATGCTGTACCTCTCCGCCCAGAGGGGTCAGGCCATGATCACCGTGCGCCGCACGCAGATCCTGGCCATAACCGGGCTCTTCGCCATGGCCGTGGCCATGAACCTGGGCACCCTGATGAGCGTGGACCAGATGATGTCCATGATCCTGGAGGCCCTGGCCCTGGTGTGGCTGATCGGGGCATCCCTGGCCCTGTACCTTTCCCTGGCGGCGGCGCAGAAGGCGGACGAGTGGAAGGAGGAGGAGGGGCTGGACGGCGAGGTGCACTATGTGGGCACGGACTCCTCGCCCCTTTACTGCTCGGAGAGGTACGGGCTGACCGGGCGCCCGGATTTCGTCCTGGAGATCGATGGCGATCTCATCCCCGGGGAGCTGAAGACCGGCCGCACCCCCCGGGGGCCGCTGTTCTCGCACATACTGCAGGTGGCCGCCTACTGCCTGCTCATTGCCGAATCGTCCGGGAAGCGACCTCCATACGGACTGCTGAGATACGGCCGGGAGGAGCACGAGATCGAGTTCGATCCGGAGCTGGAGCGCCTGCTGCTGGACAAGCTGGAGGAGATGCGCGGGATACTGCGCAGCGGGACCGTCCATCGCAACCACAACCGCCCCGGGAAGTGCGCCACCTGCTCCCGCCGGGCCTCCTGCCCTGAGCGACTGGTCTGAACTACTCCACGGTCACGCTCTTGGCCAGGTTCTTGGGCTTGTCTATGGAGCAGCCCCGCCTCTTGGCCACGTAGTACGACAGTGCCTGAAGGGCCACCGTCACCGGGATGGGCGAGAACACCGGCTTGACCTTGGGGACGTAGATGACCTTCTCGCACAGGCGGGCCAGGTCGGTGTCCCCTTCCACACCCACCCCCAGCACGGGGCTGTCCCTGGCGGCCACCTCGGATATGTTGGCCAGCATCTTGTCGTAGGTGTGGTCACCCTTGATGGCCACGGCGATGACCGGGGTGTTGGAGTCCAGGAGGGCCAGGGGGCCGTGCTTCAGCTCCCCGGCGGCGAACCCCTCGGCATGGATGTAGGATATCTCCTTGAGCTTGAGCGCGCCCTCCAGCATGGTGGGGTAGTTGATGTTGCGCCCGATGAAGAAGCAGTGCACCGCGCGGTCCACCATGCGGCTGGCCTCCTCTATGCCCTGCACCCGGTTCAGCACGGACTGCACCATGTTGGATGATTGGCGAAGCGATGACAGCGCGCTGCGCATAGAATCGTGGCTGAGGTTCCCGTTGCCATAGCCGATGCGTATGGCCACGAGATACATGGCCAGAAGCTGCGTCAGGAAGGTCTTGGTGGCGGCCACCCCGATCTCCGGACCCGCGCGGGTGTACAACACCTCGTCCACCTCGCGGGTGATGGTGGAACCGACCACGTTGGTCACCGCCAGGGTGCGGCACCCGCGGCGGCGGGCCTCCCGGGCCGCGGCCAGGGTGTCCGCGGTCTCTCCACTCTGGGTGATGAGTATGACCAATGGGGCCTCCCTGGCCCCTGGCGAGTAGCGGTATTCGGAGGCCAGCTCCAGGGTGGTGGGCACGCCGGCGAACTCCTCCATGGCGTACTTGCCCACCATGGCCGCGTGGAAGGACGAACCGCAGGCCACCAGCTTCACTGACGGGAACTCCACCCGGGGCAGGATATCCCCGTTCTCGATCATGTCCAGCGCCCCCAGCAGGGTGTTGTGTATGGCGTTGGGCCCCTCGAATATCTCCTTGAGCATGAAGTGCTCGAAGCCGCCCTTCTGGGCGTCCTCGGCGGACCAGGAGACCATGGACGGCTCCCTGGTCACCACCGCCCCGTCGGCATCATGCACGGTGACCTTGGCGGGGGTCAGGGAGACGGTCTCCCCGTCCATGATATAGAGGACCTTGCTGGTGTAGCTTAGCAATGCGGTGACGTCCGAGGCCAGGAAGTTCTCCTTCACCCCCAGGCCGATGACCAGGGGGTTCTCCTTGCGGGCCGCGGCTATCTCGTCGCTCCCCTCCAGGACCGCGGCTATGGCGTAGGTGCCCTGCACCTCCCGCACGGCATCGGAGAGCGCCTGCCGGAGGTCGCCCTTGAAGTGATCCTCCAGGAGGTGGACCAGCACCTCTGTGTCGGTCTCGGAGGTGAAGTGATGCCCCCTGCCCTCCAGCGCCTCCCTGAGGGGCGCGTAGTTCTCGATGATGCCGTTGTGCACCACGGCCAGCTTACCGTCGCAGGACATGAAGGGATGGGCGTTCCGGTCGGAGGGCCTCCCGCAGGTGGCCCAGCGGGTGTGCCCGATGCCAGTTCGGCCCTCGAAGCGGGGAAGGATGCCCTGCAGGACGTTGAGCTCGCCCTGCTTCTTGACCAGGGATATGTGCCCGTTCTCCACCATGGCGATCCCCGCAGAATCGTACCCGCGGTACTCAAGGCGCTTCAGGCCGTCCATGAGGACCTCGGAGGCCCGACGGTGTCCGGAGTAACCAACTATGCCGCACATCAGACCACGATGCTCCTGTCTTCCAGAGTTCCGCTGACCTTGGCCCCGTCGCCCAGACGGGAATTGGCTCCCACGATGGTGCCCGCGGAGAGCACCACCTTGGGGCCTATCTGGGTGAACTCGCCCACCATGCTTCCGGCCTTCTCCACCCTGAAGAAGTCGTCCTCCACCCGGACCTGGGCCAGGCCCGAGGGCGCGGAGAACCCGGTCCCGATGCGGCAGCCGTCGTCGATGACCGCCCGGGAGATGTGCGAATGCGAACCGATGGAGACGTTGTTCATGATCATGGAATTGTAGATGGCGGTGAATGGCGCGATATGCACCCCGTTGCCTATGCTGGTGGTCGGGAATATGGTGACGTAGGGGCCGATCTCGCAGCCCTCGCCTATGGACACCGGCCCCTCGATGTAGGTCCCGGCGCGGATCTTGGTGCCCGCGCCCACGAACACCGGTCCGCGCATGGTGACCCCGGACTCGATGGTCCCGCTGGTCTCCTGCCCGGCCAGGCTGGAGGCGTACTCGTTAAGGCGGATGAGGTCCCAGGGATACACGGCGTCCATCCACCGGCCGGTGGAGCGCACGGCCTCGATGTCCAGCTTGGGTATGCAGCTGTGCAGGACATGGGTGATGCCGGACTTCCCGGCCATTATCCCCCTCTCCAGGTAATCGAAGAACTCCGGAGGGAAGCGGTATATCCCGGTGGCGATGATGTTCCCCAGCTTCTTGTCCGGCTTTTCGATGATGTCTACCACCCTACCGGCCTCGATCTGCACCACCCCGTATTTGGATGGCATCTCCGAGTCGGTGACCAGCATGGAGAGCTTGCCCTTGTGCTTCAGCAGGTCCGCGATGGCCTGGGCGTCGATGATGTTGTCCCCGGCCACCATTATGAAGTCCTCCCTGACCTGGTCCCGCACGGCCATGGCCGCATGCGCGGTGCCCAGCTGCTTCTCCTGTATGGCGTAGGATATCCGGACCCCGAAGCGCGAACCGTTCCCGAAGAAGGACATTATGCGCTCCTTCATGTACCCCACCACCAGGACTATCTCGGTGATGCCGTTGGCCGCCAGGGCGCGGACCACGTACTCCAGGATGGGGCGGTTGCCGATGGGGATCATGACCTTGGGCCGGGACACGGTGAACGGACGTAGTCTGGTGCCTTCCCCTGCGGCGAGAATGACTGCTTTCATCGCTTCTCCTCTGGTCATAGCCATCCCTATGGCTATAGATTAAACTTTTCGGCCGGTGTATTTATCAGGGATTGATAACTGGAAAGAAAATCCTTTAAGAGCATGCGCAGGTATTGTCAGAGATGGAGAGCGCCATGGAACCGGAGGTCCGTTCAACCCTGCCGAGGGAGGTCGTGCAGTTCCTGCAGAACCCGGGAGGGCATTCCCTGATCATCAGGGGGAACGCCGGAACGGGGAAGACCACCTTCGTGCTGGAGGTGGCCGAGCAGTTCAAGGACCTGCAGCACGCGCATTACCTGTCCACCAGGGTGTCCGACTCAGCCCTGCTGAGGCAGTTCCCCTGGCTGCAGGAGCGGCTGCTGAAGAGGGATGACGCCGCCGCACCGGTGAGACGCCGCTCGGGATTGGGGAGGCTGAAGGGCATGGGCTCCGGGGACATGATGTCCAGCCGGCCGGAGATGACCGTGTCCATCGGCAGGACCATGCCCGAGCTGGAGATGCTCTACGAGCTGGTGGAGGCTGACGATCGCGTGCTCATCGTGATCGACAGCATAGACGCCCTGGCCGACCGCTACGAACTGGAGACCAGGGAGCTGCTGCTGGCCCTGCAGCGGGACCTGGTGGAGGCCTCCGGGGCCAACATCATATTCGTGCTGGAGAGCAACGACCACATGCTGGATTACCTCGGCGACGGGGTGGTGGAGTGCGTGCGGGTCGAACGGGACCGGCGTCTGGTGCGGGAGATGAACCTGCTCAAGCTCAGGGGATGCGAGATCCAGCAGCCCCTGTACCTGTACACCCTGCGGGGCGGACGGTTCCAATGCTTCGGGGTGGACTGGGACCGGGGATGCGTCGACGGGCAATGGAACCGCATCAACGATCCGGAGGGGCGCTACTCCTACGGCATCTCCGACCTGGACGTCATGACCGGGGGCCTGGCGCCCGGGAACGTGGTCCTGATCGAGCTGGGCACGGGGCTGCCGCCGCGGGTCAGCGGCCTGCTGGAGAGGTCCCTGGTATCCGGGTTCGCCACCGCAGGGAGGGGCGTGCTCTGGGTGCCCATGCGCAAGGAGAGCGGGGCTGGCGCCCGGGCCCTGCTGGGGACCGCGGTCCCGGACGAGGCCATGGACCGGGCGGTGAGGATCGTAGAACCGGCCTCCCAGATGGACATGGGGAGCGGGAGATACGTGATGGCCGTGGAGGGCAGCAAGGTCGAGGACGACCTGAAGTGGAAGAACGTGGCCTACAGCCTGGACGGGGCCTCCCAGCCCTTCCTCTCCATAATGGGGTTCGATTCCCTTGAATCCATATACGGAGGGGAGGTGATGGAGGGGCTGGTCGAGCATCTGGCGGCCGTCAAGCGCAACGGGGGGGCCTTCGTGGGATTCACCTCGCCCACCAGCCGGTCCACCGAACGGCTCTCGGACCTGGCCACCGTTCACCTCAAGGCCGAGAGGATCGGCGGCACCGTGGTCCTCTACGGGATCAAACCGTTCACCGAGTGCCACGCGTTCAAGATCGAAAAGCGCCCCGAGGGAGGCTGCGTGTCCCTCACCCCGCTGGTGTGAGCCATGTTCAAGACCAATATTCCGCAGAACTCCTCGGTGCTGGTGCTGGGCAGCCCAGGCGTGGGCGTGCTGGAGTTCCAGATGGGCATGGTGAAGGAGTACGTGGACGCCGGGGAGCCGGTGGTCTTCGTGACCATGGACATGCTGCCCAAGGACCTACTGGAGGTGATGGGGCGCTTCGGCGTTCCCGTGGACCGGCTGGGGAACGGGCTGCACATCATCGACTACCACTCCAGCCTGCTGGGCAACTCCGACGACCGGGGAACGCCCAAGGATGGAAAGGTGCGCAGGATACACGACCTGGAGGGCATAATGTTCAATGTGGCCTCCATATTCGAGGAGGAGAAGCGGCCGCTGCGCATATTCATATACACCCTCTCCACCCTTTTCCTGTACAACCAGCCCAGCGTGGTGCTGAAGTTCTTCCAGATATCCACCTCCAACATACGCAGCCAGTACGGGACGGCCATCGTCTCGGTGTATGACGGGGTGCACGACGAGAAGGCCCTGAACCACCTGGTGGCCCTGGCCGACGGGGTTCTGGAACTGCGTTTCGACAGCGACCTGAACCGGGTGCTCAGGGTGAGGCACATGCGGGGGATGTCCGTCTCCAGCAGGTGGATCCCCTTCGAGATATCCCCGGCCAGGGACGAGCCCAGCGCGCAGGTGCTGGAGTGGAGATGATCACTCCTCGGCCTCTTCCATGACCCCGTAAAGTGCGCGGTTGAGCTCCTGCACCGCCCTGGCTGTGGCCTTGGAGTACAGGGAGCATTCCATCTTAGGGCTGACCACCATCTCCTTCCTACGGCAGTACACTAGCTGATCGCTCAGGCCCAGCTCGGGGCGGTTCTCGCGATGCAGGCAGGAAAAACAGAGCGCCTTCTTCATCCGGCGCGTTCTAACGAGCATGGTGTATAAGATTGTTCCTCATTCATTCAGCGAGACCGCCTCCGAGATGTCCAATACCCTCAGCCCTTCCCGGCGCAGGTTCAGGCAGCAGAAGGGGCAGGCGGTTATCACTCCATCCACCCCCGCCCGCTCGTAGGCCCGGACCTTGGACCTGGCCATGGAGGCGGCCAGCTCGGGGAAGCCGGAGGGCAGCCCTCCGCCCCCGCCGCAGCACACGTCCTCCTCGGGGATGCGCACCAGTTCCACCCCGGCACGCTCCAGTATGCCCACCAGGTCCTCGGCGGTCCACGGTCCCAGCCCCCGCTTCAGGTGGCAGGGCATCTGCAGAGCCCAGCGGCCCTCCGCGCGGGAGCGGAGGGGGAGGTCCCTCAGCACCTCCACCATGTGCTTGGCCTCCAGGCCGTACTCGGTGCGCAGCTGATAGGCGCATCCAGGGCAGGAGACCACCACCTTCCGGTAGGCGGAGAGCACCTCCATATTGGACCTCTTTACGTTGGCCGCCTCCTCCAGGGCCCCGACCTTCAGCAGGGGCGAACCGCAGCAGAGGGCCCTGCTGGATATGTCGTGCTTGATATCCAGGGAGGTCAGCAGAGAGGAGGCCGCCCGGGTCATGGAGGTGAGCCTTCCCAAACCTATGCAGCCCGGGAAGTACAGGATGTCGTTCCCCTCCTCCACCCATTCATCGAAATCCGCGCTCACCGTGCGGCCGGTGGCCATGACGTTCTCGCGCATGCGCAGATGTCCCGATGGCCCCTGCCCCTTGAGCTCGGAGCGCAGGCGCAGCATGGCCTTGGTGAGGGTTATGGACGAAGGACAGGCCAGCTCGCAGGCGTGACACATGGTGCACATGAGCGCCGATGGGCCTGCATCGGCCCTCTCCGGGAACCTGGGTGCGTCCACCCCGGTGGCGCGGGGGCCCGGGAAGAGCGCTCCCCTGGCATCGCCCAGAACAGGACAGGCCCTCAGACAGCTCCCGCACTTGATGCAGCGATCGGAGTTCATGGCCCCTCCATGGCCTGCACGGCCGCCCAGGCGTCGTTCAGGGCCTCCGAGAGCCCGCCACCGTACCCGCGATCTGACCTGGCCAGGCAATCGCCGGCCCCGAAGACGTTGGCCGCCTCGCGTCCTGATGGCAGCAGCAGTCGTCGGCCCCGATGGGCGTAACCTCCCTGCAGCGGGCCTCCGGCCGTGGACACCTGGAAGGTCGTAAGAGGATCGGCAAGCCCCCGGCCGGAGATGGCCATTCCGTCCGGTAGCGCCCCTCCGGTGGCCAGCACCAGCATGTCCGCCTCCAGTCGCCTGGTCTCCAATCCGCCGGTCAGCATCGCCCCCCGGAACCGATCGCCCTCCATCTCCAGAGAAACCAACCTCGTTCCGGGCCTCATCGATACCCCGGCCTTCATGGCGTGGCCGGCCAGGACCTCCAGGAACCTCTGGCCGGGGATGCCGAGAGGTGTGATGGCCTCCAGGACCTTCCTTCCGCTATGCCCCTCCAGCCAATGGACGCGATGAAGATCGGACAGGGGGAACAGCGAGGGCAGCAGTACGGTCTCCTCCCTTGCCTCCTTCATTGACCTGGCTAGTACTTCCCAGGCACCCTCATCAAGGAAGCGGGATGCCAGGGGGACGTCCGGGGGGACCTTCCAGGGCAGGTGCAGATGTTCGGAGCGAACACCCTGCCGCTCCAGCATGGCATCGGCCAGGCAAGGCCGCAAAGAGGGGTGCCCCTCCACCCCGATCACGCTGAGCCCCTTCGGGCCGTTCCCCTCCTCCCAGGTGCAGATGTCGGGCGCCAGGGCGCACTCGAAGAGCGTGCCCAGGTTGCTGACCCCAACGCGGCGGCCCGCGGCAGAGTGAAGGCCGGCCCTGTTCAAAATATCCAGTAGCGTTCCCCTCCAATTCCCCGGCGGGGACCTCAGGCAGCCGGTGGACATGGCGGCCGCGGGAGCCCCTCTTCCGGCCAGGGTCACCTGCCAGCCCTTTTCGGCCAGCAGCGCCGAGGCGAACAGGCCGGCGGCGCCCTGTCCAATCACCAGCGCCCTGCTCATGCCCCGCCTCCCAGCCTGTAAACCCCTTGGAACACGTGCCTGCGCAGCAGCTCCTGCCGCAGCTGATCCCCAGAGGCCAGTTCCAGCCCCTTCTCCCGCTCGGAGAGGAACTCCAGCAGGGTCTGGCGGGGATCCACCCCCTTCGATCGGACCATGAGCTCCAGGACCCCCAGGGAGCAATCCATGCCCTGGCAGTAGCCCATGCCCGCGCGGGTGCGGCGCATCACGTCCGCCATGGTCAGGACGTCCTCTCCCCCCAGCGCATGGACCACCTCCGACCTCAGCACCTGCTCGCAGGAGCATATCACCCGCGCATCGCCGGTATCGATGTCCCGGGAACGCCAGCCGTATTTCCTGGTCAGGCGGGACTCGGCGATGCTCATTCCGCCGCCCTCCGCCGGCGGACCGAGGGGTTCGGAGGCCGTGCGGCAGGCCGCCCTGATGCCCAGGACCCTGCAGGCCTGGTCGCTGACCTTCTCGGCCATCAGCCGGTAGGTGGTCAGCTTCCCCCCGGACACGGTGAGCATGTTCTCCGCCCCCTCGTCCCTCAGCACGGCGAAGGAGCGACTGGCCTCGCGGCCTCCGCCCCCCAGCAGCGGGCGAACCCCGCCGTAGGACCTGATCACCCGCACTGTCCTCAATCCGGGAAGCATTCGGGAAGCCTCCCGCAAAAGGAGGCCCTGGTCCGCCTCGGAGACGCCGGAGTCCTCGGGGGATGACGCCGGCCGGGAGGTGGTGCCCAGTATGGTGGAGGTGTGATTGGGGACAGCGATGTCCCCGTTGGACGGCGGTCGCAGGCGGTTGACCACGTGCCGGCAGTGGCGGCCGTCGGCCACCAGCATGCTGCCCTGGTCCAGGCCCATGGCCAGGTGCACCCCGGCCATCTTGGCCACCTGGGGCGCCCAGGCCCCGGCGGTGTTCACCATCAGCTCGGGGAAGACGTGTCCAGATTCCCCGTTCCTGTTATTGACGTAATCCACGCGGACCACCCGGCCCCCGTCCACCTCCATGCCGGTCACCCGGCAGTGGTTGAGGACCGTGGCGCCGTTGGCGCGCGCATCGTCGACATTGGCCTGCACCAGGGCGAAGGGGTCCACCGAACCGTCCGGCACGCGGTAACACCTGGTGACATCCGTGGAAAGTCCAGGCTCCTCGGCGAGGGCCTCCTGGGCGGAAAGCTCCTCCACCGGCACCCCGGTCTCGCGGCAGGCCCTCTCGAAGCGGTCGCCGAACTCGGGATCGTCCCCGGGAAGGGAGGCGAAGAGGCCCCCGGTGTCCTCGATGCAGAAGGGCGCTATGCGTCGCAGGGTGCTGTTCTCCTCCGCGCACTCCCTGGCGGATGAGGGGTCCTTCACCGCGTAGCGGCCGCCGCTGTGCAGAAGGCCATGGTTGCCACCGCTGGCCCCGTGGCAGTAGTCGCCCATCTCCAGCAGGACGCAGTCCGCGCCGCGCAGGGCCAGGTCCCGGACGACCCCGGCCCCGGTGGCCCCGCCCCCTATGACCAGCACCTCCTTCCTCATGGCCTCGAAAGAGGAATGCGGGAGAACGTATATGGAAGTTGAGAGTGAGGGAATAACAGAGAAGTAGCGGGGGGTCGATTTGAACGACCGGTCTCCGGGTTATGAGCCCGACGGGATGTCCTGGCTACCCTACCCCGCTCTGGTATTTCCCCATCATGCGTAGGCCGGTTATAAACCTTTCGATTGGCGGGTCCATCTGGACAGGTCCTTGAGGATAGCTTCCAGAGCAGAAAAATGCCCCCCTTAACTGCCAGGATAATGGAGCTCGTTGGATTGTCCCGTTGAAAAACGAGGACGGAAACGGATTATAGGTGAAGCTTGGGGGATGGATATAGCTCTCCACAACCGGACGAGTACTGCCCATTCGGACTGGCGTGTTTCAAACCGTTCATTTGCCCTCTTACGATTACCTTTGATCAATTTCTGGTTAACATCAGGGGAGTTAGGGCGGTGGGCCGGAAATAAGCGGCCCATGAGTTACAGATCGTGGTGATCAACTCAGGACCTTCGATCTGATGGATGGATCGGCCTGGGTGAGGGCACGCCAATAACTTTCGGGGCGGTTCGAATAAAAAATCACTTCTCTTTATCAAAACGCCTATTGACCACATCGATCTTCTTCAGGATCATCTTCTTTTTATGATCGTTGAATGTGATCTCGAATTCATCGAAGAAGCCAAGTCTTCCAAGCAAGGGAGGAAATTGCAGGTCCCTCACGAGTATGACCTTAACTGGAACGGTCATATCATAATGTTCATGTCCTTTTTAAATTGAAATATTGACCTTGCTGTTTACGCAATCAACCTTACCGCCAATTCCAAAAGCCGTGCTTTTGCTTCCGTTTAGATCAAGACCTAATGCTTCGGCCATTTCTTGAGACATCGCGGTCTGGTCGGCACCAGAATCAAGAAGGGCCAGCGCCTCGAACGATTCGTCGCCATTGCTGAATGTGATTGGGACCATCGGTCTCTTCTTCTTGTTCTAATCGGGATTCAAGACCTCTTTATATTTGAAATTCAGGACCATGCCAATCACAAGATCATGGTTTCATCAGTTGGAACCATTGCGATGAACGGTTTGGATCTACCACACTTGGCTTATGCCTGAGCATAGACTTCCTTAAAGGACTTGGAGTGGGCTACGACCTTCTCATCGCATATGGCAACCTAATTGCCGACATAAGGACTGACATCTAATCCCATGAAATAATCATAGTTGCCCGTCACCAACTCACCGATAGCGAATTCGTAACAGACCTCTAAAAAGATTTTGTATGATCATTATTTACGATTATTGATCCAGTCATGCGATTTAGATGCGATCGGTTCCATAATGGTAGAAGAACCTTTCTACCTTGTGGGGGATGCTGGTTCAGAAGAACTTGCGCAGCTTCATGACGTCTTCCAGCGAGCCCTTGACCACCACTTTCCGCAGGGCCCAGGCCTTCATGGGCTTCATCCTCCCGGTGAAGAGGTCCTCGATGGTGCGGGGGTCGGAGCAGATCACGATGTCCGGGGCCTCCAGGAATCCATCGTCCAGACCGAGGATGCAGCTGTCCTTGAGCAGGAAGGAGTAGTGTTCAGTGCCCAGGTCTATGTTGACCTTCTTGACCATCGGGCCCACCTCCTCCTTGAGCTGGGCGTCGCAATGCATCTTCTGGTTGAACTTGTCTATGGCGTTGAGCAGGTGTTCCTTGGCTGTCATGGGTCACTCCCAGTCGCTTAACTTAGAAATCTTGGACGCGCCCAGCATCTCCTTGGCGGTCGCCCATGACCTCCTGGTGTAGGGTGGCAAATCCCCCTTCTCCCTTATCCAATTTTCCAGGAAGGCCCGGGTCCTGGGATCTGAGGAATATCCGCTGCCCACGTCGCCCAGCTCCTCGCCTATGCGGCGCATCTCCTGGTCCCGCCGGACCTTGGCCACGATGGAGGCGGCGGACACCACCGGATAGTTCTCATCGGCCTTGTGCTCGCACACCAGGTCCACCCTGCAGCGGGTGGCCCGGGCCAGGGCGGCCTTGAAGTTGCGCTCGCTGACGTCGCAGGCGTCCACGTAGGCCCTCTCCGGGCGCAGCTCGTCGATCAGGGAGGCGAAGGCCCTGATCTCCAGGGTGTTGAGGGAGGTGGTGCCCTTGCGCCCGTCGATGGAGTCGGGACCGATGACCACCACCCTCCAGGACGAATGGGCCATGATAAGGTCGGCCAGGCGCTCGCGCTCCTCCGGCCTGTGCATCTTGGAGTCCTTGACCCCCCATTCCCGGAACAGGCGGTCGTCCTCCACCAGCACCGCGGCCACCACCAGTGGTCCCATGACCGGCCCCCTGCCGGCCTCGTCAAGGCCGCATATCATCAGCACGGGATTTTGTCCTGGGTATAAATGGATGTTGAGGAGGATGTCCACCAAGTCTAACATGTTTTACCAAAAAAGTTGTTGATGGGCGAAGATATAAAGAGCATTCCCTGATGGGGGAGCGGTGATGCGAATTTCCAAAAGTGATGTTCAGAACCGGCACCTGACCAACGGGTTCAAGCTGACCCGCGTGGGGGTCACCGGGGTCAAGAAGCCGGTCCGTGTGCACCGGGAAGGAAAGGACACCTGCCTGAACTGCGAGATCGATGTCTTCGTGGACCTGCCTTCCACCCAGAGAGGCTCGCACCTTTCCCGCAACCTTGAGGTCATCGCGGAGATCGTGGAGCAGAGCGTGGCCGAGCCCATCAAGGGGCTGGAGGTCCTGGCCGCGGACATCTGCCGCAGGCTCCTGGACCGCCACGATTACGCCACCTACGCGGAGGTGCACATCAACGCGGACTACTTCCTGGAGCGCTCGCTGCCCACCGGCCGCAAGAGCATCGAATCCTACAAGCTGATCGCCAAGGCCACCAACAAGCGCGGCGACGGCCTGATGAAGATGATCGGCACCCGGGTCATCGGCATGACCGCCTGCCCCTGCGCCATGGAGACCGTGGACGAGATCCAGGGTAGCACCCTGAAGCAGCCGGGCTGCCTTCCGACCATATCCCACAACCAGAGGAACGTCACCACCGCCATGCTGGAGGTGCCCGAGGAGTTCGAGGTGGAGGCCAACGACCTCATCGAGATCGTGGAGGCCTCCTTCTCCAGCCCCACCTTCGAGATTTTGAAGAGGGCCGAGGAGGCCCATGTGGTCATCACCGCGCACCGCAACCCCAAGTTCGTGGAGGATGTGGTGCGGGACAACCTTGCGCTGATACTCAAGCGTTTCCCGCACCTGCCCGACGACACCGTGGTCACGGTCAGCAGCGAGAGCGAGGAATCCATACACAAGCACAACGCCATGGCCGAGAGGGTCACCACCCTGGGCGAGCTGAGGCGGGACGCGGAGTGAGCCCGGTGATCAGGGCGGTGGTGTGCGATGTGGACGGCACCATCACCGACCGTCAGAAGATCATCCAGACCCTGGGGATAGAGGTCCTGCGCCAGGCCCAGGCCAACGGCGCGGTGGTCATGCTGGCCTCCGGCAACGTTCTCCCGGTGGTGTACGGGCTGAGCAGCTTCATCGGCCTCCGGGGCCCGATGGTGGCCGAGAACGGGGGAGTGGTGTCCTACGATGAACATGTCCACACGCTATTCTCCAACAAGGTGCCGCTGGAAGCCTTCGAGCACCTCCGCAAGGTCATGCCCGAGGTGCGGAGGCTCTACACCGACCAGTGGCGCCTGACCGAGGTCTGCCTGGTGAGGGACGCGGACCTGGAGAAGGTGAGGGAGGCCCTCAGGGGATGGCCCCTGGAGGTGGTGGCCACAGGTTTCGCCATCCACCTCATGGAGAGGGGGCACAGCAAGATGGCCGGGGTGCGCAAAGCCTGCGAGCTGATCGGCCTTAACATCTCGCAGGTGGCCGCATTCGGGGACGCGGACAATGACGAGGAGATGCTCCGGGAATGCGGCCACGGGGTGGCCGTGGCCAACGGTTCTGATAAGGCCAAGGCAGCGGCGGACCTGGTCACCCGGGGAAGCCATGCCGAGGGCGTGCAGGAAGGGCTGCGCCGGCTGGGGCTCATCTAGGGCAATCTATTTTTACCCCCGGGGACATGAAAACGCATGGAGGTCCTGGGGCTCTGCTCTATCTGCGCCAGGCCGGCGAGGTACAGCTGCTCGCTGTGCGGACGTCCGGTATGCGCCGAGCATTATGACAAGCACAACAGAATGTGCTATCACTGCTCCCCGGACCGCAGGGACCTCGGTCATGAGGCCCCCCAGGACAGATGGATGCTGCGCTGAGATCAGAGCAGCTTCTTGGCCGAGGCCTCGTCCAGGTCTATGGACTTCAGCAGGTACTTCAGGGACTTCTTGGCGATTATGCCCTTGGTCTGCTCGTCCAGGCGCTGCTCGTAGACCACCAGCGCGCGCTTGTAGTACTCCACCCCGAACTCCGAATAATAATAGGTGGCGTTCTCGGGGTCCACCTGGGCGGCCTTGTTGTAGCAGGTCTCGGCGTCATTGAACAGGCCGATGTCCATGCAGAACGCGCCCCAGCTCTGGTAGATGAAGGGGTTCTCCGGGTCCATCTCGGCAGCCTTCTTGTACAGGGCGATGATCTCCTCCTGGGAGACCTTGGGGACCAGCACTCCAGCGTCCGCCTTGGCCAGGTAGGCCGAGGGGTTGGTTGGCTCGGTCTTAATCGCCTTGTCGAACTTGGCGAGGGCCTGGGAGTACTCCCCCTCGTCCATGAGCCGGTATCCGTCCTTCATCAGCTTGTCGAAATCGCCGGTAGCCATTTGATCCCTTGTCCCTGAGTATTAGATGGTTAGAGATAAAGCTTTCTTATTCGGGTGCCAGCTTCACAGGTTGCGCAGGAAGCGGTTGGCCTGGTCCACCAGCACCACCTTGGAGGGGATGGGCTTGTCCGTGAGCTCGAAGGCCATGATTATCACCCTATCCCCAACCTTCACCAGGTGCGCGGCCGCGCCGTTTACGCTGATGATGCCCGACCCGCGCTTCCCCGAGACGGCGTAGGTCTCGAAGCGAGAGGCGTTGTCCACGTCGGACACCAGCACCTTCTCCCCCGGCCAGATGTCCGCCCGGTCCAGGAGGTCCTGGTCTATGACTATGCTTCCCACATAGTCCGGTTCGGCGGCGGTCACCGTGGCCCGGTGGATCTTGCCCCTCAGGAGCTGTCGCATGGAACTAAGCAAGAAAATCACCCTATTGAAGCTTTCCCCGATAAGCGTCGGAAGGGCGTGATGAAAGCCTCACCGGCGGCAGGAACCGATTATCTTCACGCAGTTGGCCTTGAGCAGGTCATCGTACTCCAGCACCGCGTCGATGTTGAAGACGGTCCTCATGTTCTCGGTGGTGAGCACCTCCTCGGGCGTCCCTAGCGCGTGCACCCGGTGGTCGTGAATGAGCACCATGCGGTCGCAGTACTTCACCACCATGGGCAGGTCGTGGGAGACGATGATCACGGTGAGCCCCTCCTCCTTGGACAGCCTCTTCACCAGGTCCAGGACCTCGAACTGATGGTTGATGTCCAGGTGCAGGGTGGGCTCATCGAGCAGGATGACCTCCGGCCGCTGGGCCAGGGCGCGGGCGATTATGACCCTCTGCCGCTCCCCCCCGCTCATGGTGTTGATCAGCCGGTCGGCGAACTCCCTGATGTTGGTCTTCTCCATGGCCTCCTCCACGATCCTCATGTCCTCGGAGGACTCCCCTTGGAAGCGGTCCAGGAAGGGCATGCGACCCATGCTCACGATGTCGCGGACGGAGAAGGCGAACCGTATCTCATTGCTCTGCGGGACCACCGCGATGTGCCGGGCGATGCGCCTCTTGGAAATATCCTCCAGGTCCTGGTCCTCCATCAGGATGCGGCCGGAGCGGGGGTGCAGGTTGCGGTTCAGGAGCTTGAGCAGGGTGGTCTTGCCGCAGCCGTTCGGTCCCAGGATGCCGATTATCTCCCCCTTGCGGACCTCCAGGTCGATGTTCTCCAGCACCGGCTTCTCCCGGTAGGAGAAGCAGATGTCCTTGACCGTGAGCATCAGTCCCACCCCACTTCACTGCGCCTTCTGCGCAGCAGGTAGATGAAGTACGGGGCGCCGATGAGTGCGGTCACGATGCCTATGGGCAGTATCCCAATGCTGGGGGCGATGACCCTGGAGATGTAATCGCACATCAGCAGGAAGGCCGCCCCTCCCACGATGGAGGCGGGCAGCAGCGCCCGGTTGTCCGGCCCCATGACGATGCGCAGGATGTGCGGCACCACCAGCCCAACGAAGCCGATCACACCCACGAAGGCCACTGCGGCCGCGGTCACTAATGCCGAGGCCACCAGCAGCTGCAGCCGCACGCTCTTCACCTCCACCCCCAGGTCCTGGGCGTGGGCGTCCCCCAGCATCATGGCGTTCAGGTCCCGGGACGAGGAGACCATGATCATGCTGCCCGCGAATATGAGCGGGCCCACCACGAAGAAGTTCTCCCACTTGGCGTTGGTCAGGTTGCCCATGGTCCAGTAGACTATCCCGGCCATCTGCTCCCCGGCCATGTAGGTGAGCAGGGAGACCAGCGCGGACA
This sequence comes from Methanomassiliicoccales archaeon PtaB.Bin134, assembly GCA_002067045.1. The sequence goes on from MVPZ01000068.1 coordinate 28,393, forward strand.
GCAGGGAGCCGACGGCGATTCCGGCCAGCAGCAGGGTCTCCGTGGGCACCTTGCCGCCCACGCTGGATATGGAGTACACCAGGAACAGGGTAGCCATGCAGGTCACGAAGGCCAGCAGGGGTATGGCGAACATCGGCGGCAGGAAGGGGAGGGGGAAGGTGAGCCCGATGGCCGCCCCCACCGAGGCCCCCGAGGAAAGCCCCAGGATGTAGGGGGAGGCCATGGGGTTGCGGAACAGGGCCTGCATCACCGCCCCGGCTATGCCCAGTCCGGCCCCAACACAGATGGCCATCATCACACGTGGCAGGTTCATCCTCCAGACGATTATCTCGTTTATCTCCGTCCCCCGGCCCAGAAGCGCCCAGAAGGCCTCCTGGAAGGTCAACGGAATGAAGGCCTGGGTCAGGTCCAGGACCATGAAGAAGAATAGTATTAGGAACAGGGTCGCAAAGACCGTCGTCGTCCTCCTTCTCTTCGCGGCGCCTTCCATCGCCCATCACCAGAAAGGAAAGGATGATAAAATGGTTTGGAAGAGGACCATCTCAGTCCTTCCGGTCCTTCCGGCGCAGGAACAGGACCATGGCCACGGCGATCAGGACGATCGCTATGCCCACGACAGCGTACACCATGGTCATGTCATCCCCTCCGCCGTCCACCGCTCCCTCGACGGGCAGGGCGCCCTCGAAGTGGTCCGGATAGAACAGGCAGGCCACCGCCCACAGCCCTTCCGTGGCGTCGGGGCAGTAGGAGTTCCAGGACTTGTTGAGCTTGTAGACGGTGACATCATCGTCCCCCAGGTCCGACTTGAACTGCTCCGCGGTGTTCGGATAGTAGCCATCCAGCAGCACGAAGTCGGGCTGCAGCTGCAGTATGGCCGAGAAGTCCACGGAGTACCTGTTCTGGGAGATGGAATCATCCTGAGCCACGTTCACTCCACCGGCGAAGTTGATGAAGTCCACGGTGACCGAGCCCTTGTTCCCCAGGTACATGACGTCGCCGCTGTAGCTGACGTAGACCGCCTTGACCTTGTCCTCGGTGTCGATGATGCCCTCGTCGGCCAGGGTCTCAGCTATGTAGTTCTTGACGAACACCATGTGGTTGGAGACGCTGTGGTTGGCCCCGGTGATGTTCTCGATGTCCCTGACCACCTGGACGATCCCGTCGTAGGAGCTGGGGTAGAAGGTGACTACGTTGAAACCATAGCCCTCGAGGTCGTCCCATATGGGGGAGAGGTACGAGTAGCCGAAGCCCAGGACCACATCCCCGCTCTTGTTCCACCTGCCATCGTCCACCAGGTCCAGCATCCTCTGGACCACCTGGTCCTTGTTGCTGCTGGATACGGTCACGAACTCGCTGGCAGGGGTCCCCTGCATCTCCGGTATGCCGCTCTGGTTGAACTCCGACAGGTGGTCGAAGATGATCGCCTTCTGCAGCATGCCGATGTCCACCAGGGTGTTGGTGGCGAAGGCCCCGAAGGCGGCCACATGCTCAGCGGGGGCGGTGAGGTTGGTCACCCTACCCCGGGAATCGACTATTGAGATGGGGCCGATCGTGGCCTGGCCCTCCACGGGCGCCTCTCCGCTGAATATGTCGGGGTAGAAGAGGCAGGCGATGGTCCACAGCCCTTCCGTGGCGTCGGGGCAGTAGGAGTTCCAGGACTTGTTGAGCTTGTATACCTGGATGCTGTCGTCGTTGATCATGTCCGAGAAGTCCTGGACCGTTCCGGCATAGTAGCCGTCCAGCAGGACGTACTCGGGACTGAGCTGGAGTATGGCGGAGAAGTCCGCGGCGTAGGTGGGCTTGGTCTTGTTGGCATCCTCGGCCAGGTTCACACCCCCCGCGGAGGCGATGAAGTCCACGGTCACCGAGCCGCTGTTGCCGAGCTTGAGGGTGTTGCTGCTGTAACTGGCGTAGATTGCCGTGGTGAACTCCGCAGCCTCGTCAACTCCGTTCAGGCTCAGGGTCTCGGCCACGTATACCTTGACGAAGGCCATCCAATCGGACATTTCATTATCCGCCCCGGTGACCGCCTCGATGTCCCTGACCACCTGGACGATCCCGTCGTAGGAATCTGGGTAGAAGGTTATCACCTTGAAGCCGTAGCCCTCCAGCTCGGTCCAGATCGCGGACAGGTACGAATACCCATAGCCGAAGATGACGTCGGTGCTCTTGTTCCACACACCGTCGTCCGCCAGGTCCAGCATCTTCTGCACCACCGCATCCTTGTTCCCGCTGGAGACGGTGATGAACTTGTCCGCGGGCATGCCCTGCATCTCGGGAATGCCGCTCTTGTTGAACTCGGAGGTGGCGTCGAATATGACCACCTTTTCCAGCATCCCTATGTCCACCAGGGTGTTGGTGGCGAAGGCCCCGAAGGAGGCCAGGTGTACCGCGGGAGCGGAGAGGTTGGTGGTGACACCGCGCGAGTCGGTGATGGATATCGTTCCACTGCTTGGGCCATCCCCCTGGATGGCACTTGGTGCGATGACGGTCAACAGGGCGAGGACCATCAACATGGCGAGCGTTCTTTGGAATCTCATGGCAACATCAGCCCTTGGTTTACGCCTAGTAATACTATGAGAGTATAAAGTATTATTTCATTCGTAATATTACTGGAATTTCATCTAGGAGAGCTCGGCCAGCCCCTGGAGGAAATAAATATATCCTGTTGCCAATTGGCGTAACTGTATGGCTTCCAGGGTCAAGGTCGTAACCCCCATATGCTCCCACGAGACCTGGGTGGTCGCAGAGATGGACGGGGAAGATCGAATCAACGTGCGTATCGAATCGGACTGCAGCAACGTCATGGACTACGCCGAGAAGCTGAGGAACGTGACCATGGATGACATAAACGAGATCAGGGGCTCCAGGATCCTGACCGAGGCCGAGGGCGGCATCCTGACCCCCACCTGCCTGGTCCCCATCGCGGTCTTCAATGCCTGCTGGGTGGAGGCGGGCATGATATCCAAGCGCCTGGCGGTGAAGGAGGGGTCCATAGCGGTCCACTTCATCGATTGACGTTCCAAAAAATATATGCTTACACTAGACCCTAAGCTGGAAAGGCCAATGGACAGGTCAGCCTGATGTGCGGTACAACTGCCTTCTTCTACAGCGATGAGCTGCTCAGATATCAGTTCGGTCCGGACCATCCGTACCAGCCGATTAGGTTCCAGCTGATACGGGACACCTTGAGGGAGATGGACGTCTTCGACGACAGATTGGTCTACGTGGAATCTCCGTCGGCCACCGAGGACGACCTGAGGGAGGTGCATGAGGAGTCCCTCATAAACTATGTCAAGGAGCTGAGCAGGATCGGCACCGGCTACCTGGACATGGGCGATACCCCGGTCTGTCATGGCCTGTTCGAGGGGGCCCTGGCGGCAGTGGGGGCCACCCTTCACGGTGCGGAGTGCATCGCCCGTGGCGAGTACGACCACGTCATGACCCCTGGCGGAGGATTGCACCATGCCCGTAGGGATAAGTCCGCGGGATTCAGCGTGTTCAACGACCTGGCCGTGGCGGTGAGAAGGCTGCAGCGGAAGTACGGCTACGAGAGGGTGGCCGTGATAGACATCGACGGCCATCATGGCGACGGAACGCAGTCCATATTCAACGGCGAGAGGATACTGACCATATCATTCCACCGATATGGGGCAGGGTTCTATCCGGGAACGGGAGCGGCCACCGACTACGGGGAGGGCGATGGAGAGGGTTACGCCATAAACGTCCCGGTGCCCCGGTGCACTCCGGACGAGGTGTACGTGCCCACCTACGAGAGGGTGCTGCAGGCCGCCCTGGAGGCCTATCGTCCCGAGATCATCATACACCAGTTCGGAACCGATGCGCACTACAGCGACCAGCTGGTGGGCATGGGACTGACCACCAGGGCCTTTGAGAAGGTGGCGGAGATCACCCACCGCCTGGCCCACGAACATTGCGACGGGAGGTATCTGGTCACCGGCGGGGGCGGCTATTCCGTGGACGCCGCTAGAAGGATATGGAGCATCGCGGTGTGCACCATCTCCGGTTCCTTCCCCCTCAATCCAGAGGGGATGCACATGCTGAGGGATTCGGGGCTCAACCGAAAGTGGAAGGTCCAGCAGGAGGAGTTCCACAAGCGCCTGGACTACCTCTTTGACGAGGTCATACCCAAGATACGGTGATCTGGTCCTGCATTCTGGCCACCCAATCCTGGCAGGCCCTGCCCCTATCTGTCAGGCTGATCACCGCTTCCTCTCCGCTGCCCATCAACCGCACCAGCTCCATGTCCTTCATGCGCCGCAGCAGCCGCCCGGTGGGGTCCTTGGCCTCCAGCCCCTTCACCGACCCCAAAGGCAGCGGCCATTTGAAGGTGCGCAGGGCCTGCGCCACATCCGGCGGCAGGGCCTCGCTCACCCCCATCCCGGTCAGCATGGGGAACCTCCTGGGCTCGACCTCGAAGCAGCATATCTCCGTGCCGGTGCTCAGGGCGGCCAGCATCGCCGCGTCGCTCAGCAGCTTGCGTCCACCGGTGATGTCCAGCAGGGTCTGCCACCCCTTTCTCCTGAACTCCTGCATGACCATATTTATGGCCATGGCCGTGCCCATGAGGTCCGCGGGGTCCACCTTCATGGTGGAGTGGTTCACACCCAGACGGTCCAGCAGGGAGGAGAGATGGCCGTCGTCCGCCTGTTCTTTCTCACTGATCACGATGAGCCGGTCGTGTGGCAGGGTGCGGAGACCGGACACCACCTCCCGGACCTCCCCGCCATATGTGCTCAGGAGAAGTGAGCGCCGTTCCCTCATCAATCCACCCCTAGGATCAGGCCAAGCGCCTCATCCACGGACACCACCTTCCTGCGGCGGTCCCCCGAGTCCTCCCTCAGTCGCACGATGCCCTTCTCCTCGAGGAGCCTGATGTGATGGTTTATGGTGGCCTTGTGCTTGCCCATGCCCTCGGCTATCTCCACCTGGGTCTTTGGGGTGGAGCGGTTGTCCCACAGGAATTCCAGAATGTCCCTCTGGGCCGGGGTGAGCAGATGGGAGTAGTCCACCTTGAGAAGGGGCAGGGGGATCTCCCGATAGGTCTCGTCGTGAACGTACACCGAGCTTAGCCCCTCCATGGCGCAAACCAGCAGGGCGGCGGCGCTCATCATCTTGGTCCCGCCCGCGATGTTGAACACCGCGATCTCCGACCCCTCCTCGCGCAGCTTCCTGACCTCGGACCTCATGGCCTTGGCGGCCTCCAGAAGGTCAAAGGCGTCCGGGATGCGCACCCGTTGCATCCCTATTCCCATTATGGAGCATACACGCTCGACCTCGGCCAGCGCCTCCAGGGCCCGGGGGTGGTCGTTGCAGAAGACCACCGCCCTCTCCACAGAGGGGGTGGACTCCAGGGTCGGGAGTAGTGAATTGGCCCGGAATCCCAGGGTGCCTAGTATCGCGACCATATGATATCGTATCGGGATAGTTCGTTCCGTTTATTTCAATTATTTAATACGGTATTATTATCATTAATACCATTTAAGAAGGACCCGGTGAATCGATTAAATACGGTTCTCTCCCTATGCTAACCTCTGGATGAGGTCATGAGAGGATGCCACATGGTCCGGACCGCAGTGATGGTTTTCCTGGCCATCTTACTTCTGGCGCCCTCGTTCAGCCAGGGAACGGTCGGGGCCGATCAAGCCATGACCGTCCACTTTGACCTCGGTTTCCACCGGCCCGAGGTGGACCTGGAATCACAGGAGAGGCAGTTCACCGTTCAGGGAGCGGAGCTGGACACCAGGCCTGGGGTGCCGTCCCTTCCGCTGCGGACCGTAATGCTGGCCCTTCCGTATGGCACCACGGTCAGGGATGTTGTCGTCAAGCATTCCGAACCAAGGGTCCTGGAGATAGTGGAACGCTATCCCAAGAACCCCCTGGAACAAACCCTGGACGGCCTGGAGGGTGTCGCCGCCACCTATGACGGCCGGGCCTGGGAGCTGGCGGGGACGCATGTCCTGGAGGGGGTGCATATCGTATGCATCAACCTCCGTCCGCTGCAATGGCAGGAGGGCACGGGAAAGCTATACTCGGTGCTCGACTTCTCCATTGAGGTGAACCTGCAGGACGCCCCCTTGTCCTACAGGGGGGACATGGACAGGGTCAGGGAGGTCGTGGACAATCCTTTGGAGGTCCAAGATGGGGCATCCTATCCGCTGAGCGACCTGCTCCCTTCTGGCACGTACGATTACCTGGTTATCACGGACGAGACCCTGGTGGACCCCTTCCAGGAGCTGGCCCGATGGAAGACGGAAAGGAACGGACAGGGCTCGTGGCATCAGAACATCCGCAGCGTCCTGGTCACCGTGCAGGAGATCATGGCCATACCGGCCTTCTGGGGCGACCCCGCCTCGCACATGGGCAGCGGAAACGATACCCAGACCATCGTCCGCAACTTCATCAAGGCGGCCTATGAGGAATGGGGGGTGAGGTACGTCCTCCTGGGGGGCGATGACGAGATCATCCCGGTCAGGAAGATGTTCACCGCGCTGAGCAGCATCCTGATCCCCGGGGATGTCTACTACACCGGGCTTGACGGCAATTGGGACCAGGACAATGACGGCGTGTATGGGGAGCCGTACCGTGTTTTCGAGGGAGGACCCGGAGCGCTTGGAGAGGAGGCCGACCTGCTCGCCGAGGTGTTCGTGGGGCGGGCCACCGTCTCCAATGCCGCAGAGGCCTGGAACTTCGTTAACAAGACCGTCCGCTACGAGAGGGGCTACGTCAAGGAGTACTCCAAGGACCTGCTGTTCGTGGGTAACTATCTGGACGCCAGACCGACGTACGGTGATGCCTACAAGAAGGAGGTCTACAACGAGGTCCTGGCCGATGAGGGGCTCAGCCTGGTCACCCTGTACGAGGGAGAGGGGAACTTCTCCGATGCGGCCTTCCTGAACTGGATGGGATCAGGGGTGCATGTCATCAACCACATGGGCCACGGGGATTACACCGGGTTCGCGGACCTCAGCATATCCGAGGTCAGGGGGCTGCAGAACGAGCTGCCCTTCGTGCTCTACACCCAGGCCTGCAACGTGGCCGGGTTCGATGAGAGGTCCGGCAATCCCGGGGATTGCATAGCCGAGGAGTTCGTGAAGGGACCGGGAGGTGCGGTGGCCTTCATCGGCAACTCCCGATCGGGATGGTACATGCCCGGGGGGACCGGGGGCACCTCGCAGAAGTTCGACATATCCTTCTTCAGCCAGGTGTACGACGACGGGGTGACCGAGCTCGGGAGGGCCCTGTCCCTCTCCAAGCAGGAGTGGGTGGGGCAGTCCGCCAGTGACGACTACATCCGCTGGGTATACATGGAGCTCAACCTGCTGGGGGACCCGGAGACCCGGGTGCTGACCCGCAGCCTGGGGGATCACGACCTGTCGGTGGTGGAGGTTCGAGCGGAGAGGAGCGTGATGGGCGAGCCCTCGGTGGTATCGGTCCGGGTACAGAACCTGGGACAGAACCAGACCACCGGGTCTGTGGCCCTCGAGGTGGAGGGCTGGAAGGCTAACGAGGTTCCCCTCACCCTCTCCCCGGGACAGAGCCGCTGGGTGAACTTGACGTGGATACCGACGGAACATCGCCCCTACAACCTGTCGGCGGTGTCATTCTGCTCCGAGGACGAGAATCCGGGCAACGACAGAATGGCCCTCGCTTCGGTGGTGGACAGGCGGCTGATATCCGATGAGCACTGGGACCTGGACCGCGAGCTCCTCGGTGGCCTGATAGTGGACCCCGGGGCGACCCTGTGGATAAGCGATTGCGATGTGACCTTCCGGGACATCGGCCATGCGTATCGCATCACCGTCCTTGGAGGGATGATGGTGGAGAATGCCTCGTTCGGCAACGCCTCCTATGTTATCGATTCCTTGGGAGGATGGGTGTCCTTCAGGGACGCCATGCTGACCGACTTTGCCGAGAGCGGTCCCAGCACTTTCACCGGCGGGCGGCTGGATATGCAACGCACCGCGGTCATCGGAGGACCGGGATGGATGATTGAGGGAGCCGCCCTGAACATGACGGACTGCTCCCTAACCGGACCGACCTCGGAATGGTTGATCGACGACTGCGCCATGATCATGGATGGCATTACAGGGACCGGAGGGTCCGGCATCCGCTGCCTGGATTCCATGGGCATCCTGAGCAACACCACATGGTCCGGAGGGGAGCAGGGGTTGATGATCGAGCGATGCCCGGGGTTGAGTTTGGAGAACATTTCCCTGGTGGGGAACCGCATTGACGTCGGATTGTTCGGCGACGGACCTCACTATTTCCCACTGGATGTCTCTAACGTCAACCTCACCTGGGGTGAGCTGAGGGTCGTGGCCGGCCTGAACGGGGCCACGGTGGAGGAGGCTGCGGGCTCCCTCTACCTGATCGGTTGCCAGGACGTCCTGGTGAAGGGGTCGCGGTTCCAGAACGCCAGCAATGGACTGGCCCTGATCGATTGCCAGGGGATGGAGGTCATGGGGAACGCCATGGAGAACTGCAGCGTGGGCCTGCTCTCCCTGGAATCTACCGGACTGGTATGGAGCAACGATCTTCTGAACAACACGGTCCAGGCCCAGGGTGCTGGGATGACATACGGCAAGGACTATCCCGCCGGAGGCAACCACTGGTCGGACCTGGAGGGTACAGACGAGCTGAGCGGCCCCTCCCAGGACCTGCCGGGGGCCGATGGCATCGTGGATGTCCCGTACTCCTTCGACGGGGTGTACGACCGCTATCCCAAGGCGCAGCGCTGCAGCCTGGTGCACGACCGGCTGTGGGCGAACATCAGCATGAGCGCGGGAACAGCCAATCGTGCGGAACCGATCATCCTCCGCTCCGCCGGTTCGAGTGGGTCCGGGATCGCCAACTGGACATGGGAGCTGGGCGATGGAACGGTCGCTTACGGTCCTGAGGTCTCCCACACCTACGCTTCCCTGGGGACCGTCCACATCAGCCTGACCGTGCGGGACCACCGCGGCCTGGAGGATACCTGCGAACGCACCCTGGATGTGCTCAACCTGCTGCCCGAATGCCTGTTCTCATACGGCCCCTCGCAGCCAGACCCCGGGGAGGTGGTGTCCTTCTCCGACCTCTCCTCGGACCTGGATGGGCATATCGTTACCTGGAGCTGGAGCTTCGGGGACGGAGGCGCGTCCATTGAGCGTTCGCCGCACCACGCCTTCGCGGCGATTGGGGATTACATGGTCTCGCTCACCGTTGTCGATCAGGACGGTGGGAGCGATACGCGCGTGCGCAAGGTCCCGGTCGGGAACCAGGCGCCGGTGGCCAACTTCAGTTTCTCACCCACCACGGTGAGCACCCTGCAGGACGTGACCTTCATCTCAGCCAGCTACGATGTGGACGGTACGATCGCCTCCATGATATGGAACTTCGGGGACGGAACGTCAGGGGAGGGCTCCCAGGTCAGGCACCGGTATTCCTCGATGGGCTCCTTCACCGTGCGGATGACGGTGATGGACGATGACGGCGCGTCCTCCTCGGCCACGGCCGTGGTGTCCGTGGTCAACTCCCGGCCGGTGGCCACCTTCTCCTCCCCGACCGAGGTGCTGAGCCTGACCGCGGTCCAGTTCCAGGACCGCTCGTTCGACCCGGACGGGAAGATAAGGTCCTGGAACTGGGACTTCGGCGACGGGAACTCCTCATCGTCCTCATCCCCGGTGCACACCTACATGCGCCCTGGGACATACTCAGTAACGCTGACCGTCACCGACAACCTGATGGCCTCTTTCACCACCGTCCGGGACCTGAAGGTCCTGAACAGGCTTCCGGAGCTGACCATGACGGCCCCGCCGGGAGAGCATCGGTCCCTGGAGCGCCTGGAGTTCGAGGCTGCGGCGAGTGATGAGGACGGGGAAGTGGTACGGATCGAATGGGCCATGGGCGATGGGAACGTTCTCGTTGGCAGCAGCATCGTACATGCCTACGCCGCGCCGGGTAACTACACCTTGGTATTGACCTGCACCGATGACGCCGGAGGCATGGCTTCCATTGAAACGCGGGTCCTGATAAATAACCTCCAGCCCCTGGCGGCCATGCGTGCGGAGCAGAGCGCCGAACATCCATTGGAGCTGATGTTCCTATCCGACTCCTCGGACCCTGACGGGCGGATCGCCGGAATCAACTGGAGCTTCGGGGACGGCAGCTTCGCGGAGGGGGATGCCGTGGTGCACCGCTACGACCATGCCGGACAATACGAGGTCAGGCTCACCGTCATCGACGATGCGGGTGGAATGGCGGAGACCTCTTCCCTGGTCACCGTGCGCCAGGTGAATGTTTCCCTGTACGGGCCCCACCTGGTGTACGATGAGGTCTGGGGGTGGAGGCTGATCGCCGGGATCGTCAACGACGGGGCCGTTCCGCTCAACATAACCATCATAGTCACCGCCGGCGGACACGATTACGTGAACGAGCGCACCGTGGAGGGCGGATCCCTGCTGGACCTGGGAGGGATATGGCTGCCGGACCTGGACGAGGGAGAGGTCCAGGTCATGCTGTTGGTCCCGGAGGGCTGGGACGCGGACCTCTCGGACAACACCTGGACGGGAACGGCGTCCCATGACGACCCTCTGCCAATTTGGGTAATGGGAGCGGGAGCGGTGCTGGTGGCGGCCGTCGCCATGGTCCTTTTGCTGAGAAGGAAGGGTTGAGAAAAGCGCCCCGGTCGGGATTTGAACCCGAGTCGAAGCCTCGACAGGGCTTCATGATAGGCCGCTACACTACCGGGGCTTGCGGCCTTTCCCCTTATCGAGTCGTAATATTTAATCCTTAGGTGGACCGGGGTTGCTGGCACCGCTGCACGCGTGCATGTCCAGGAGCTCGTTCGCAGAATTGAACGCCCTCACGACCCGGGCACTGGAGCTTTCTGCCAGCATTGACCTGGGGTCCCTGCTAAAGGTTTATAAGCCGGGGGCGGTTAGTTCGGACGATCCCATGGCCGAACGGAAGCTGAAGGTGGAGGACTACATGATCCGCGAGGTGGTCCATGTGCCCCTCCATTACAACGTCGAGCAGGCGGTGGAGACCCTCATATCCAGCGAGTTCCACGGGATGCCCGTGACCGAGGACGGTCGGCTGGTGGGCTTCATCACCGCCAAGGAGCTGCTGCGCAATTACAATTCTCCGAAGATGCCCATATCCGAGATCATCCGCAAGGGCACGGTGACCGTGAACCCCAAGATGGACCTGGATGACGCGGCGCGCATCCTGTTCCGTTACGGACTGAGGAACGTGCCGGTCATAAACGAGAGCGGGACATTGCTGGGCATCATCTCCAACCTGGATATCGTGCGCTCACATATCGAGAGGGCGACCCCGAACAAGGTGGCCATGATCAAGAACTTCCTGGAGGCCAAACACGGCATATCCATCATGGTGCGCAGGCGCATCGTGCCGGTGGAATCCCTGCGCCCCACGCAGAAGGAGGTCTACGCCGACGAGCTGCTGGGCAGGAAGGAGGAGATCAAGCGCGGGCTGGTCGAACCCATCATCGTCATCCAGAAGAACGACCGTTTCATATTGGTGGACGGGCACCACCGCGCCCTGGCCTCCAAGCAGATGGGGGTGCGTCAGTTCTCGGCCTTCGTGCTGGAGCCCTCCAGGGACGTGGAGCTGGGCATGGAGCGCAGCGCGGAGGATATGGGGCTGTTCACCCTCGATGATGTCAAAATAATAGACGGCTCGCACCACCCCCTGGTGGAGATCACCACCAGGCTGCTGAAGAGCGAGCAGTGAGAAAGGGGAAGGGTTTTTTCACCGCAGGGTCCTGCGGGCGGCCTCCAGCAGGATGCGCTGCTCCGCGGAGGCGATGGTGTTCAGGGTGCTGACCACAGTGTCAGGGTTCAGGCTGATGGTGTCGATCCCCGCCTTCACCAGGAACTCGGTGAACTCCGGGTAGACCGAGGGGGCCTGCCCGCATATGCCCACAGTGCAACCCTTGCGGTGCGCGGCCTCGATCAGCATGTTTATGGCCCGCTTGATGGCCTCGTTCCTCTCGTCGAAGTAACCCATCTTTCCCAGGATGTCCGAGTCGCGGTCCGCGCCCATGGTCAGCTGCGTCAGGTCGTTGGAACCGATGCTGAACCCGTCGCACCACTCCGCGAACTCCTCGGCCATGAAGATGTTGCAGGGTATCTCGGCCATCAGGTACAGCTTGAAGTCGCGGTTGCGGACCAGCCCGACGTCCTTCATCATGGCGGTGATCTGCCGCACCTCGTCGATGGTGCGCACGAACGGGAGCATCACGTGCAGGTTCTTCAGGCCCATCTCCTCCCGGACCTTCTTTATGGCCTCCAGCTCCAGCTTGAACGCCTCCCGGTAGGAGTCGGAGACGTAGCGGGAGCAGCCCCGCCATCCGATCATGGGGTTCTCCTCGTGCGGTTCGTACTTCTCCCCGCCCTCCATGTCCCGGTACTCGTTGGTCTTGAAGTCCGAGGTGCGCAGGATCACCGGCCGGGGGTAGAAGGCCCTGGCCACCATGGCGATGCCATCGGACAGCTTGTCCACCAGGAACTTGGACTCCCCCTTGGCGATCAGCGCGCAGGGGTGCTCCTGGATGTAGGAGGTGAACAGGAACTCGATGCGCATGAGCCCGACGCCCTGCACCGGCAGCTTGGAGACCTCCTCGGCCTTCTGCGGGATGGCCAGGTTGACATAGACCTTGGTCCCTGTCACCGGGGCCGAGGGAGCGGCCACGGCAACTGCCTTGCCCTCCTCCTTCTTCGGCTCCGCCAGTCCCTCGTACACCACGCCCATGCTTCCGTCCACGGTCACCAGGTCGCCGGCCTTCATCAGCTCGGTGGCGTGGCTGGCGCCCACTATGCAGGGTATTCCGAGCTCGCGGGCGACTATCGCTGCGTGGCAGGTCATTCCGCCCTCGTCGGTGACGATGGCCGCGGCCCGGGTCATGGCCGGGACCATGTCCGGGGAGGTCATGGTGGTGACCAGGACGTCCCCCTTCTTAACCACCTCCAGGTTCATGTCCTCGGAGACGATGCTGACCGGCCCTCCGGCCACTCCGGGGGAGGCGCCCAGTCCCTTGACCAGGACCTTGGCGCTCTTGGCCAGGCCGTGGTCCTGGGCTTTCCCGTTGCCGGACTTGCTGCCGTTGGAAAGGGTGGTCACAGGTCTGGCCTGCACGATGTACATGACCCGTTCCTCGATGCACCACTCGATGTCCATGGGACGGTTATAGTGGGCCTCTATGTTCCGGCCGATCTCGCCCAGGGCCAGGATCTGCTCGTCGCTCATCTTCTGCACGTTGCGCAAGGCCTCGGGCACATCGGCCTTCTCGCATTCCCCGTCCTTACCGCGGACCAGCTTCCAGGTCTGCTTGGCGATGCGCTTGTTCAGGATCTTGTCGTGGAACTTGTCCACCACATAGGTGTCTGGAGTGACCTTTCCGCCCACCAGGGCCTCCCCGAGCCCGTATCCGGCCTCGATGATGATGTGAGGCATCTCGGAGTTGGGGTCCACGGTGAACATGATGCCGGATATCTCGGAGTTGATCATCTTCTGCACCACCACGGCCAGCTTGACCTTGGAGTGCTCGAAGCCCTTGGTGACGCGGTAGTAGATGGCGCGGGGGGTGAACAGGGAGGACCAGCACTTGCGGACCTTGTCCAGCAGCTCCTCGGGGCTCTCCACGTTCAGGAAGGTGTCCTGCTGCCCGGCGAAGCTGGCGGTGGGAAGGTCCTCCGCGGTGGCGCTGGAGCGCACGGCCACCAGGCCCATCTTCTTCCCCTTGAACATGGCCTTGTGCGAGGCCAGTATCTGCTCCTTGAGATCGGCGGGTATCTCCACCTGATCGAACAGGTCCCGGATGGTGGAAGAGGCCTCCTGCAGTGAAGATTCGGAGCTGGCGTCCACCTTGGCCAAAATCCCCTTCACCTGTTCCGCGATCTTGCTGTTCTCCAAGAAGTAGTCGTATGCCGCCGTGGTCAGAACGAATCCAGGGGGGACGTTGAAGCCCGCCGCCACCAGTTCTCCGAGGTTGGCACCCTTGCCACCGGCGATATCGATGTCGTTCTTGCCTAGGTCAGATATGCTCACTATCCTTTTCATGGGTTCTTTCACCACTCTAAGAACGTTCGATGCAGGCAAGTTCACCGGGGCCGATGGCCCTTCAATGTCCTAACCCGTGTGGCAAATAGGTGGGGAGTCTATTAATTTTTCTAAATACTGAATTACCCCGATAGTAACAAAAATCCAAGTAGCAGGGAAACTTGAACGGTCATTCCACCATTGATAACCAGGGCATCTGGGTGCGTTCAAACCCACTCCACCCGTGATGAGGTTGCAGCGGCCCTTGAGATAAGGGAGCATGATTCTATTAGGAATATTCTACGGAACGCACAGAAGTGGGGAGTATCATATCTTATAGAAGTAAATAAAATTCGTATCTGACTAAATGATTCCGTAAATACCATGCGTAACTCGTATTTTCGAAGAATTTATACCGTTTAATTGTGACTTTCGTAAACAATTTTCTGAAATGATTATATATTATAACTATTTAGAGACATTACCGTGCGAGGAATTGATGTGAGCACCATTGAGATTAGGTGGCATGGAAGGGGCGGCCAAGGAGCCGTTACCGCGAACGAGATTTTGGCTGGTGCTGCCCTCAAGGAGGGCAAGTTCATCAAGGCCTTCCCCGAGTTCGGGCCGGAGCGTATGGGCGCCCCCATCCGCGCCTTCGCCAGGATCTCGGATGAGCCCATCAACGTGCACAGCCAAGTGTACTACCCGGACGTGGTCCTGGTCATCGACTCCACCTTGCTGAAGGCGGGCAAGGTCGTTGACGGACTGAAGGACGGTGGCGCGGTGATCGCTAACTACCCCGAGGACAGCGCCAAGTTGGCCGATGTCGTGGGCAGGAAGGAGAACGTGCATGCGGTCAACGCCACCAAGATCGCCTTGGAGGAGATCGGTAGGCCGATGACCAATACGGCCATGCTTGGTGCCCTGGTCAGGATCACCAACGTGGTGTCCCTGGAGAGCATCATGGACGAGATGAGGGTAAAGATGTCAGGAAAGCTCAGCAAGGACGTGGTGGAGAAGAACCTCAGAGCCATCAAGCGCGCGTACGAGGAGGTGCAGTGATGGCCGGAGAGAAGTCCAGCGAGCTGCCCGCCGGCGGCATGATCACTGAGGCCGGAAGCTCCAAGAAGTACCATACCGGAGAATGGCGCTCCCAGCGCCCCGAGGTGGACAAGGACAAGTGCACCAACTGCCTTACATGCTGGATATATTGCCCGGACAACAGCATCCTCGTCGTGGACGAGAAGATGGCCGGGTTCAAGTACTCGCACTGCAAGGGCTGCGGAATATGCGCCAACCAGTGCCCGGTGAAGGCCATAACCATGAAGGAGGAGGGAGTGTAATGAGCGAGAAACTGGCGGTCAACGGGGACACGGCCATCGCCATGGCCTGGAAGCAGATCAACCCGGACGTGGTGGCGGCCTACCCCATCACGCCCCAGACCATCATCGTGGAGGCCTTCTCCGATTACGTTCACGACGGACAGGTGGACACCGAGTACGTTTGCGCGGAATCAGAGCATAGCGCCCTGAGCATATGCGTGGGGTCGTCCGCTGCCGGAGCGAGGGTGGCCACGGCCACGGCTTCCGCAGGATTGGCCTTCATGTGGGAGATGCTATACATCGCCTCATCGATGCGCACCCCCATCGTCATGGCCATAGCCAACAGGACGCTCAGCGGACCGATCAACATCCACTGCGACCACAGCGACGCCATGGGCGCCAGGGATTCCGGATGGATACAGATATTCGGGGAGAACGTGCAGGAGGCCTACGACAACACCGTGATGGCCTTCCGCATCGCCGAGCACATGAAGGTGAGGCTGCCGACCATGACCTGCATTGACGGCTTCATAATCACCCACGCCCTGGAGCGCTTCGAGCCCCTGGAGGACGAGGCGGTCAAGAAGTTCATCGGCAGGTACGAGGCCGTCCGGCCGCTGCTGGACCTCAAGAACCCCACCACCTACGGGCCCATAGCCATGCCCGACTACTACTTCGAGATAAAGTACCAGCTGGCAACGGCCATGGAGGAGGCCGTCGCGGTCACCCGCAAGGTCATGGAGGAGTTCGGAGAGCTGTCCGGCCGGAAGTACGATCTGGTGGAGGGCTACCATCTCGATGACGCGGAATACGTCATCGTGGCCATGGGCTCCACCGCCGGCACCCTGCGCTTCGTTGTGGACAAGCTGCGGGCCGAGGGCAAGAAGGTCGGTTCCCTGAAGATCAGGCTGTTCCGGCCGTTCCCGGCCGAGGACGTGGCCAAGATGCTGAAGGGCAAGAAGGCCGTGGCCGTTATGGACAGGGCCATGAGCCCGGGCACCGGAGGCGCACTGTACTCGGATATCCTGCAGTCGGTGCACGACCTGAAGGACGCGCCCAAGGTGACCAACTACGTTTACGGTCTGGGAGGCAGGGACGTGATGCCCGGCCAGCTGACCGAAGTGTTCGAGGACCTTATGAAAGGAAGAGGAAAGCGCATCAACTACATGGGGGTGAGGGTATGAACCTGAAGGAACTGTCGCACAGCGAGGTGCGCATGTGCGAGGGGCACCGGCTCTGCGCCGGATGCGCCGAGCCGATCATCGCCAGGCAGGTGCTCATGGCCACGGACAAGCCCGTGGTCGTGGCCAACGCCACCGGCTGCTTCGAGGTCTCCACCACCATCTACCCCTTCTCCTCCTGGGAGGTGCCGTGGATACACACCGCCTTCGAGAACGCCCCGGCCACCATGAGCGGGGTCGAGGCGGCCTACAAGTCCCTGCGCCGGCAGGGCAAGCTGGACCAGGAAATCAAGTTCGTGGCCTTCGGAGGCGACGGGGCAACCTACGACATCGGCTTCCAGTCCCTCTCCGGGGCGATCGAGCGCGGGCACGACTTCATGTACGTGTGCTTCAACAACGAGGCCTACATGAACACCGGTATCCAGAGGAGCGGCGCCACCCAAATGGGGGCGGCCACCACCACCTGCCCGGCCGGAAGCTGCATACCTGGAAAGAGGGAGTTCCCCAAGGACCTGACCAAGATCGTCATCGCCCACGACCTGCCCTACGCCGCCCAGGCCTCCCCGCACAACTGGAAGGACCTGATTGGCAAGGCCAAGAAGGGCTTCGACACCCCCGGTCCGGCCTTCATCAACGTCATTTCCCCGTGCCCCCGCGGATGGAGGCATGACGGCTCCCAGACCATCGCCATGTCCAAGCTGGCCGTGGAGACCTGCGTCTGGCCGCTGTACGAGTTCGAGAACGGGAAGTGGAGGCTGACCGGAGAGTCCCTGCGCATCGCTGAGGGGACCAAGGAGAAGAAGCCGGTGTCGGACTGGCTGAACTCACAGGGCCGCTTCAAGCACCTGATGAAGGGCAAGTT
The DNA here is from genome assembly GCA_002067045.1 of Methanomassiliicoccales archaeon PtaB.Bin134. The sequence continues at coordinate 45,825 of MVPZ01000068.1, forward strand.
CACCTCGGTGGCCGATGATATCCAGAAGAACATCGACGCCAAGTGGGAACAGCTTCAGAAGCTGTGCAAGATGTGAAAAACCCCTTCAAAATCACTTTCTTTTTCACTTTTTCTCGGAGCAGAGACACCTGATTCCTGAGAATCGCTCCATGGCCGCCTGCATGTCCCTCTTGGTCACCTGATGGAAGGGATCGCAGCCCTCGGGGTTGTCCAGGTACACGTAATCGGGACAAATGTCCCTGATCACCTTCGAGATGCCATCGATCTCCCCCAGGTTCTCCTTGACCAGGGTGACCTGCACCCGGAAGGAGCCCTGGAACCTTTCACGGGCCTGCATCATCCTCTCGAGGACGTCGTGAAGGCGTATGGAGGGGTGCGGGCGATTGACCACCCTGAAGGTCTCCTCGCTGGCCGCGTCCAGCTTTGCGATGATGATGTCGAAGGCGTCCAGGTCCTCCTCGTTGCTCTGCCCCAGCATTGAGCAGTTGGTCATGAGGGCCAGCTTCTTCTCGGAGACCTGGCGGAGCTCCCTTGCCAGCCGGTAGATGTTCCGGGCCAGCAGCGGCTCTCCAGTGCCCTTGAAGATCACCGTCTCGCATTCCTCGCGGTGCAGGCACTCGCCCACCTGGCGCATGAGCGATCCAGCGTCGATGTAATCGGCAGGGTCCATGAGGACCAGTCCGCCATGTCCAAGATGGCAGTAGATGCAGTTGAAGTTGCAGACCTTGGGATGCCGGCATATGGGATCGACGGCGATGACCTTCCCCAGCCCCAGGGACCTTATCGGACCGTAAACCACGCGCATACGCCTTCTCCGGTGTCTCTAGGGAAGGGGGTAGGACATAAATGTTTGCAAAATCAGGCGGTCTCGGAGCTCTCCAGGAACTCGTCCCACAGCTTCAGGGTCTCCCTGGCCTCCTCCTCGTCCACCTTCTGGATGGCGAAGCCGGCGTGAATTATGACGTACTCTCCGACCTTGGCGTCGACCATGGATATGTTGGTCTTGCGGACCGCTCCCCCGAAGTCCACCTCGGCCTCGTCGCCG
>MVPZ01000069.1 GCA_002067045.1 Methanomassiliicoccales archaeon PtaB.Bin134
CTTTCGAAGGGCATACTTAATACTATTCGAAAAACATACGAAACGCACAAATATTCTGCATAATATCTACTGAAACGGGAAGAATATTACGATTATACTCAATAGGTGATTTTTCGGATATCCCTTCTTCGCTCTTCGTCGATTTTCCGTGCGTGACAATATCAAGCATCCTCCAATATCCAGCAATTCCGTGGAGGTTAAAAGCTTCGTAATATCACGAATTAATTTGATAAAAAAGTTCGGCGCGTAACGATGCTCAACGATTCCGTTACGCACCTGTTTTTCCTATGGAACGGGCGTTCAGGACGCCGGGACCGCCCTCCTCCCCTCCCAGAGGGACACCGTCATGGTCACCAGGAAGCCGGCGGGGATGCTCACTATCCCCGGGTTGTTCAGGGAGAAGAAGGCATCGGTCATCATGGTCGGGCTGATGACGATCAGCAGAATGGACAGGGCCAGTCCGGTGAAGATCCCCGCCACCACCCCCTTCTCGGTGGTCCTCTTCCAGAACAGGGTGCATATCAGCGCCGGGATGTTCGCGGAGGCGGCTATGGCGAAGGCCAGCCCCACCAGGAAGGCCACGTTCATGCCCTGGGCCATTATGCCCAGCAGGATGGCCACCACCCCCACGCCCACCGCGGTCATCTTGGACACCCTCAGCGCGGCCTTCTCCGTGGTCTTCTTGCCCATGATCTCCGTGTACAGGTCATGGGCTATGGCGCCCGCCGCGGCCATGATCAGCCCGGAGACCGTGCCCAGTATGGTGGCGAAGGCTATGGAGGAGATGATGGCGAAGAACACCTCGCCCCCGGCGAAGTCCGCCAGGGTGGGTGCGGAGAGGTTGCTGTCGTTGATCAGGAACGAGCCCTGCCCGGCGAAGTAGTTGGCCCCCAGTCCCAGGTACAGCGTCATCAGGTAGAAGGCCCCGATGGCCACGATGGCCACCACCGTGGACTTGCGCGCGTCGGAGGGCTTGGGGACGGTGTAATACCTGATCAGGATGTGCGGCAAGGCCGCCGTTCCCAGGATGAGCGCCAAAGCCAGCGAGGCGTAGTCCAGGGGGTTGGTGAACTTCAGCCCGGGGGAAAGGAAGGCGTCCCCGGAGTAAGCCGGGAAGACTCCCGTGGTCGGGTCCGAGGCCCCGTTCTCCAGGAAGTGGGTGATGAACTCCACCGGGCCGAAGCCCGAGAGCACCAGCACGGCGATGGTCAGCCCCAGGGCGGCCACCAGCAGCAGCATTCCCTTGATGAACTGCACCCAGGTGGTGGAGACCATTCCGGCGGTGGCGGTGATCAGGATGACCACCCCGCCCACGATCACCACCCCCCAGGCGTAGGGCAGCCCTATCAGGGGCTGCACGATGGTCCCCGCCCCCACCATCTGCGGGATGAGGTAGAAGACGCTGACCACCAAGGTGGATATGGCCGCCGCCAGGCGCACCCGCTTGCTCTTGAACTTGTGCACCAGGGCGTCCGCGAAGGTGTACTTGCCCATGACCCTCAGCGGCTCGGCTATCAGGAATAGGGCCACGATCCACCCCGCCAGGAACCCGATGCCGTACATGAACCCGTCGTAGCCGCTGAAGGCTATCATGCCCGCCACCCCCAGGAAGGAGGCCGCGCTCAGGTAGTCGCCGGCGAAGGCGATGCCGTTGACGAACCACTTCACCCCGCCCCCGGCCACGTAGTAGTGGCCGGCGGTGCGCACCCTCCTGGAGAAGTAGACGGATATGGCCAGGGTGGCGATGGTGATCAGCAGGAAGAGCGCGAAGGCCAGGGGCTTGAAGCTGTTGTCCAGCACGTCGGCCATCTACTCCCCCTCCCTCTCCAGGCGCACCGCGTACATATTGAAGGACAGGGCCATGATGATGGCCAGCAATATGACGGTCATGCCCAGGACCAGTCCCAGGTTCATGCCCCCCAGGCGGGTGGCCATTATGTCCCGGCCGTAAGTGCCCAGGGCGGTGAATATCAGGTAAAGCACCCCGTACACGGAGAACAGGGCCAGACCGACCTTGAACTTGCGGGAATGGATGATGGCCGACAGGGCCTGCTCCTCCACGGTGGCCGGCCGGGGCTTGGCCATGGCCAGCACGGCCTCGATCTCCTCCTCGGTCGGCTTCACTATGTACACGGAGACCTTGGCCCTCTTGGTCACCGCCTCCGCCACGTTCCCCAGGTACAGGCCGGCCAGCCCGCGCGGGTTGGAGCTCCCCATCACGATCATGCTTATGTCGGACTCATCGGCGGCCTTCAGGATCTCCCCGGTCACCGCCCCCTCCCGGACCAGGACCTCGGTCCTGAGCCCCGCCTCCTTGGCCAGCTGCTGCGCGAAGGCGACCCCGTCGATCTCGCTGCCCCGGCGTCCCAGGTCCTCGCTTATCTGCTCAACATAGGTGTTCACGTCCTGCTCGACCACGTTGAGGATGATCAGGGCGGCCCCC
>MVPZ01000070.1 GCA_002067045.1 Methanomassiliicoccales archaeon PtaB.Bin134
GGCGGCCAACGCATACCCGCCGACCATAACGCTGGCCCTGGACCCGCCGCTTTCCCAGATCTACAAGACCTCCAAGGTCACCATGGATCCAACGCGCCTTCCGGACAGCGATACCGCCAACAGCGCCTACACGGTCCAGATCAACCTGCTGAGGGCCAATCAGGCCTGGTGGCTTCCGGGGAAGAACCACTACAGCCTGTTCATTCCCGTGTTCACGGACTCCGGCAACAGCGGCACTGGTGAGACCTACTACAACCTGAACTACCAGTTCAACATCACCGCGCCCAAGACCACCACCGATATCGTGGCCAGCATTGGCTCCGGGTCCTACACCTGGAGCGCTTCCGGGGCCACCTGGGACGACAACGGTCTGGCCTGGTTCAAGAACGGGGAGAGGTTCGATCAATGGGACCGCATCAACATCGACACGAGCACCTATGACGGCCCCATCGGCATGGAGCTGGTGGATGTGGATAACGACGGCCGCAAGGACCTGGTGGTAGGGTACCAGGACAACACCGTGGCCATCGCCTGGTACCGGAACGAGAAGGTGGACGGGTCCAAATGGTCCACGTTGCCATACATCATCGCGACACCCTTCGATGCCCTGGCCGGAACCCAAAGGTCCGGCGGTAGCAATGAAAATTCAAAGGACACGCGGAATGAGGACGTGAGCGTTTACAGAAGCGCCTCATGGGGAACCAACGGGTTCATCACCGACTATTACAACCTGAATGAGATAGTTGGCGCCATAAAGTCTGGCGACTTCAATGGCGATGGTAAGTTGGACCTGGTGGCCTCCTTCATGCACCCGGTCGTTTGGACCACCGCGAGCAGCGAGGGAGGTGCCGACTATGGGAACTCGTTCGGCATGTTCTTCAACCGGGGCATCTACGTGTTCTGGAATGACGGGTCCTGGACCAAGACGCAAATAACCGGGACCAACCTCTACACCAACCAGGATGCCAATCCCGCGGCCCTTGATCTGGCCGTGGGCGACCTCAACCGGGATGGCGTGGACGATATCGTTGCCGTGTACGAAACCGGCGTCACCAAGATATGGCTGAACCAATGGAAGCAGGTGATCGGTAACTCCGCGAATCCCAAGAGCGATGCCTTCGGCGTCGGATCCCTGGTCCCGTCCAGCAACGTACCGACCATTCCGGGAACAGATCCGTGGGACCACGTTCAGAGGTCCCCCTCGGTGGTACTGGCCGACGTGGACCGCAATGGCTACCTGGACATTGTCAGGACATCAACAGCGATCGGCTCGGGGGTCAGCTCAGTATACATGATCCGCACCATGCCCACAACCCCGACCGAAGTGGTGGCCACGCCCAACGACGATTACGGCGTGGGGTCCGAACCGAGCGCCTCGGTGACCGGCACCCTTTCGGACATCAGCTCCTTGGACGCCAATTACATGGCGCTGACGGAAGTATACAAGAACACCTCGGTGATCCTCGGGCTTCCGAACGCGAAGCAGGTGACCAACCCCAACCCCGATGACACGTTCCAGAACCTGGACGATCTCAAGCATGATGACGGGATCACCTACAACGTCAATGCCCTGCAGACCATGCACATAAGCAGCTTCCTGACGGATAGCACCTACTCGACGAAACCGATAACCGAGGTCACCCTCAGGGTCAAGTATTCGGCGACCGCGGATTACAGCGGAAACAACTACGTGCGATATTCGCTGGATGGAACGACATATTTGGACACGTCCTTCCAGCCCAGCAGCTCTTCCCTCAACGTCAACGCAACGTTCGATCTGCTGGCCCAAGGCGTCGACACCTGGAGCGAGATATCCTCGTTCCGCGCCATGTTCATCAACAACGGGGCGGTCGGCACGGTCCAGTTCGACTACCTGCGCTTGGAGGTGAGGTTCGCCGAGACGCGCTGGTTGGAGTACATATTCGAGATACCGAACGCTCCCACGCAGATCACCCATCAGATGAGCATGTCCGCGTATACGCTCACGGCTGGTGAGGACTTCGAGGTCTGGTACTCCACGGACGGCACCATCTGGTACCCGGCCTTCATCTTCAATGAGACCGTTGAGGCACTGAACCAGATCATGCTTCCGCACACTACCAATTCGCTATACTATGTGAAGGTCATAGCGATCGATTCGTCCCTTGGCGACGTCACCAACGACACGCTGATGGTCAACCTCCTATCGATAGCCCACAGGACCGACCGCGTGTACTGGCCCGGGCCGCTGATGTCCGTCTCGTTCACGGTCGGCTCCGGTGAGCACATCACCTGCCTGGCCGTGGCGGACGTGGGGAGCGGCGCCATCGATCCTAAGCCGGACCGGTGGCCCGACATCATAGTTGGCACATCGAACGTGGGCAGCGGGACCAACACCAGGACCCTGATGATCTCCACCAACAACGGAGGGGTAAGCTTCGACAGTCCGATCTCCGTGATAACCACCCAGCTGGCCGCGGCCGTGGGCAACAACAATGGCATCTACAACTCCCAGGCGTTGGCCATCGGTGACTTCAACGGGGACGGCTATCCGGACATCGCTCTGACCATAGGCTTCGCACCGGGACGTAGCGGCGGGACCGCGCCATCCATCTGGCTGTACCGCAACGATCCGCTGGTGGGAGGCTGGCAATGGGGCGAGCAATCCCTGAACCAGCTGTCCGGTAGCGAGTCTGTCATCAACATACAGGCGGGCAACGTCGATCTGACCATACTGTACCCCATATTCGGGGTGCTGGGGCTGGTGGCCATGGAAGGCGCCATAAGGAGGGTGGACCGTAGGCGCAAGTGAGGGCGGTCGAGCGCGGTTCGACGTGGCCGTCTCCGGGGGCGGCCCAGCCGGCTCCTACTGCGCATATCTTTGCGCCCAGGCAGGCCTATCGACGGTGTTGATAGAGCGGGAGGAGCTTCCCTGGACCAAGGTGTGTGCCGGGGGGGTGCTGATGAGGGCGGCCTCCCGGCTGGACTTTCCGATCCCCGAGGGGCTGATCGAGAAGGAGGTGCGCGGCTTCCGCATCATCGGGGATGATTTCCAGGAAAGGTTCCGATTCGATCGCTGCCTGACCTATACGGTGGACCGCACCAACCTCGACCGCTACCTGTTCCAACAGGCTGAAAAGGTAGGGGCGGCGGTCATGTCCGGAACCACCGTCCAGAGCATCCGCGAGGGGGACCTGGTGGAACTGACCACCGCCGCCGGGGTGGTAAGTGCCAGATGCGCGATCATCGCCGAAGGGGCCACCAGCGGCAACGCCCGACGGCTGTTCGGTCCCCCGCCCAGGCGGGGCATGGCCATGGGCGTGCGCTCCATACTGCGAACGGACGATGAGCCCCCTGACGAGATCGAGGTGCACATGCTCGACGCTCCCCCCCGTTTCATCAAACGCTATCCCATGTTCCCGCTCATGGGGTGGATGTTCCCCTATCATGGCCGGGCCAATTTCGGGGTTGGAGGGCATGGGTACTCCAAGGCAGCTCTTCACGACGGGCTGAGCAGGGTGATAGCAAAAAGTTCGGCCAGGGCCGCCGAGGACCTGCCGCCAGCCTCACATCCCATACCCATCCTTCCCCGCTCCCGGATATCCTCGCGCAGGATCATGCTGGTGGGGGACAGCGCGGGGCTGGTGAGCCCTCTCAGCGGAGAGGGGCTGTCCCACGGTCTGGCCAGCTCCATACTGGCCAGCCGCGCGGCGGTGGATCTCATCAACGGAAATGCCGGTTCCACAAGCGGTTACGAGCGGGCGGTCAAGGACACCATCATCCGCGACATCATGGCCGCCGCAGCAATATCTCCGGTGCTGCATTGGCTGCTGGGAGTGGTGGACGCCGGGACCTTCTTCAGGATCATCAAGGACGAAGCGCCCTACGTGGAGGCCTGGACCAGGATGGCCTCCGGGGAGGAGGATTGGCGCAAACTGCTGTTGATGACCATGACACGGTTCCATCGCCTGTTCTTCCGTTCCCTGCCCTAGAGCGTTCCCAAGAACCGCAGCGCCGCATAGATCATGCCCACAAGGGCGATCGGCATCACGGAGATCGAGCTCATCCTCTTCCTGAACCGTATCGCCGCCCCGATCCCCAGGGCCGGAAAGACCAGCAGGTCCAACAGGTCATTGAACAGCGCCAAAGGGGCCAAGGCGGACAGGAGGATGAGCAGGGAGACATACCCCGCCCCCTTCTCCAGCCCGAAGACGGTGTATATGGTCCTGACCTTTCCCGCGGCATCCTCCTGATACCCGTCGACATCGGTGATCATCGATCCCACCACCAGGCCGATGAACATGAAGGCTCCCACGACTACCGTGTCCAGCACGAGGGCCGGTTCGATCACCTCGCCGGTAAGATATGCAACGTCCCCCACCGTACCGATCTCACTGTAAGGGGCGGAGGCCCCGTAGAGGAAGGCCAGGAAGGTCCCCATCCCAATGAGCAATGGGCTGAGAAGGGCCTTCTTGAAACGAACGGGGGAGAAGGAGTAGACGAAGGCCATGCCCAGTATGGCCGCCATGATCGCGAACTGCTGAAGGCTCAGCAGCAGGGACACCCCCAGCACCACGATGGCCAGCACGGCCGATACCTCCTGGAGCATCCTGGGGGAGATCAGGCCGGAGGCCAGCACCCGGCCCCGCTTGAGGGGCGAATCCCAGTGCCGGTCGCTCAGGTCGTTCCAGATCACGCTCACCTGCCAGGCGAGGACCGCAGTGACCACGGTGGGCAATGCATAAGCGATGTTGACCCAGAACGGGCGGTCCAGTATACGTATGATCAGGTCCCCGCCCCCGGAGCTCTGCCAACCGAATGCTATCCCCGCTGCCACTATCGCGGTGAAGAATGCGGTCTGATAGGGGCGGAGGGCCCCCCTCTCCTTCCAGAACCTGCCGTGAAGCGCGATAAAGCTCAGCGCCAGGACCAGGATGACCGATGCCATGTAGAAATATGAGAAGATGAACATGTGGAACTGCACGTATCTGGTGCTGTCAAAGTTCGGGAATACCGGGATCCCGGCCTCCGAACCCACCGGAAGGTAGGTCCCAGGGGTGCCCAGCACGAACATCGAGGCCACGGTGAAGATGGCCATTCCGCCCAGCCTGAGGGCCAGCACCCCCCGTCCCTGAACATCCACCAGATCGCCCCGGTGCCTCCAGAACACATAGGCGAACAGGGCGAAGAGCACCACTATGACCTCGATCCCCTGCCCGGGATGGAACGAGTCGCCCCCCAGCAGGAAGAAGGCGGCAAGGAAATCCGTCCAGGAGAAATAGGCGTAATTTACGCTCTGGCCAAAGATGAAATGATCGATCCAGGGGGGTATGATGATGATCCAGTAGTAGCAGTTCGTATAATTGATGCACCTGCGCAGGCCGGAACCGGAGAACACCTTGAGGATGATGACCAGCCCAAGGTAGGTCAGTATGAAGAAGGCCACATGGTGGGCGATGCTGAAGATCCACGGATGAGGGGTCCCCACGAAGGCCTGGTCCAGGAGGAAGTACTCCGACAGGTCCCTTGCCAAGGCCACCAGGGCCACGTATAGGAAGGTCTGCCACAGGTTCAGACGGTCCTTCTCCAACCATTCGGAGAGGGCGTCCACCTTTTCGGTGAACGATCGACCAAGAGTCATCCCCTCCCCCCTATCCATATCCTACCAAACACTATCCGGGCTATTTATCGTCTCGCGTGGAATAATGCCTCTCCAGCTCAGAAGCGAACCCCTCGTAGCGCTCCAGCTCCACCGCGATCAGGAGGGTGTGGCGTGAGCCTAGGGCGTCGATCGATGCCAAGGCCATGTGGGCCTCCCTCTCCTGGTTGAGCATGGACAGCCCCCTCCCCCCGTTCACCTTGCGGTCGTAATCAAGAACGAACGATTCCGCGCTCTCCATGTCGAAGCGCTTCCTGGCGATGCGGCGGGAGAAGAAAGATTCCTTGACCAGCTCCAGTCCGCCGATGAGCTCGCAGTAACGGTCGGAGAACAGCTCCTCGTTCATGTCCAGGGGGATGATCGGTATGCCCAGCTCTCCGGCGACCTTCAAGGCCTCCAGATAGCAGGGCGGAGGCAGCTGCACCTCCCCGAACTCCTGCAGCCCTGCGCTATATGCCTCCTCCAGCTCGCTGAGCTCGATCTCCTCGCCGCCATAGGCCCTGAGGCCCTCCAGCTCCTCCCTGGATATGGAGATGCCCACGGCCTCCGGGCGGACCTCCAGGATCGCCGAGCGCACCTTCTCGCGTTCGCTTACCAGCCCCTTGATCACAGGCAGAACGAAAACCTTGGAACCGTTCAGATCAATCTCTCGCATCCACTTCGCTCCGGGCGTTGACCATCTTGCGCAGGCGCTCCGATTCGTGTATCTTCTTCAGCTCGTCGCGTCCGATGAGCGCCGTGCCCTCGATGCTGTGCCTGGTGTGTAAACGCTCGATGAATATAACCGATTCCTTCCCGGTGATGCGCGAGATGTCCGAGACCACCTTGGCCTTGTCCGCCAGCTTGGCCTCGTCCTTGCCCAGGCCGGTGAGTATCAGCAGGTCACGGTCCACCGTAAGAGCCTCGAACGGGCACTTCTCGGTGGGCTTGACCATCAGCCCCAGCTGCATCAGCATGGAGTATATGTTCTTGCTGAAATCATCGCATCTCTCCATGTCCAGCGGCCTGGCGCCCTGCGCCGGGGGCCGGTAGCCCATGGGGTCCACCGGCACCACGATCTGCTTGCCCAGGTACTCCTCCAGGCGGAGGGCCGCATCGATCATGGCCCCCATGCCCGCCTCGTACATCTGTATGGTCCGCCGTGAGACCCCAGCCACCTCCGCCAGGGTGCCCAGGCTGACCCCCTTCTCCTCCCGGATAAGATGCAGCAGCTCGTTGTCCAGGCGGACATACAGGCCGCCGGGGGCGGCGAAGATGAACGGAGGCTCATCCTCCATCAACAGGTCCTTCATGGTGAAGAGGGCGATTATGGGGATGTCGAAGCGCGAGTACACTATGCCCTGCTCCAGCTCACCAGAGCCGGAGCGCTCGCCCACCAGCATGATCGATCCGCCCAATGCCTCAGCCAAGACCTTCAGCTCCTCGGCGTTCTCCTTGGAGAACGCGTCGATGTTCGTCAGCACCTTCACCAGCATCAGGCTGCGGTCCCTGCGTGCAACTATGTCGAAGGCTATGCTCCTCAGCTTGAGGGGCATGGAGGCGTGGAAACCCGAGCGCAGCAGAAGTTCGCGCACGGACCGGATCAGCTCATCGCGCTGCACGTGCTGTAATTCGCTATAACTTCTATATAACCATTGTCAAGAAAAAGAAAGGGGGCCAGGGCCCCTCAGCCAATGCTTATCTTCGTACCCCTGGGTATCGGAGGCGTCTTGTCCATCAGCACCGTCAGCACCCCGTTGCGATACTCCGCGGAAGCGCTGTCGGCCCTCACATCGCAAGGCAGGTCCAGGCTCTTGCAGAAGCGCTTGCGCTCCGTGTCCACGGAGATGGTAAGCTGGCGGTCCTCGGCCCGCAGGTCGATGTCCTCCTTCTCCACTCCCGGAAGCTCCACGATGACCCGTACCCGGTCCTCCTCCTCCACCACGTCCGTCAGGGGCTCGCGGCAGCTGGTGTCCGGAGGGAGCCCGCCCGCCCTGGGCACGTTCCCGAACTCCTGCACCACCGGGCGGCCGTCCGCGCCAGTGCGCATCGAGAACCCGTACACCAATGGATCGCTCCCGGTGCCGCGCAGGGCCGCCTCCATCAGACGGTCCATGCGCTCCCGCATTAACTCAAACTCGTCATCGAAGGAATGGAACATGCCGTTCCAATCATCGTCACGTCTGACCTTCCTCATCTCATCACCTCACGTACTCGAAATCCTTGGCTATCTTCTGGAACTTGCTCAGCTCCTGAAGGGAGATGGGGCGGTGCTTCTCCACCGCGTCCATCACGTGCTTCATTTGCACCTTCGTTTCCTTCATCGCCTCGGGGTCCTCCCCTTTTCCGGAGGCCACCGCTTCGCGTATGGCGCTCATCACCGCCTCGTTGGCAATGGCCGCCAGATCGGCGCCGGTGTACCCCTCGGTCTTGTGCGCCACCTCGTCCAGGTTGACATCGTCCGCCAACGGCTTCCGCTTGAAGTGCACCTGCAGGATGGCCTTCCTGGTCTCCAGGTCCGGTGCGCCCACCTGAATGAGCCGGTCAAAGCGCCCCGGGCGCAGCAGCGCCGGATCGATGATGTCCGGGCGGTTGGTGGCCGCGATGACCACCACGTTGTGCAGCGACTCCAGGCCGTCCAGCTCCGTCAGCAGCTGGGAGATGACCCGCTCCGTCACGTGCGAGTCGGAATCCCCGCCCCGGGTGGGGGCGATGGAGTCGATCTCGTCCATGAAGATGATGCACGGCGCGGCCTGCCTGGCCTTACGGAACGTTTCGCGCACCGCCTTCTCGCTCTCGCCCACCCATTTGCTCAGGAACTCCGGCCCCTTGATGCTGATGAAGTTGCTCTCGGATTCGGTCGCCACGGCCTTGGCCAGCATGGTCTTTCCCGTGCCAGGCGGTCCATACAGCAGCACGCCCTTGGGCGGCTCGGCGCTCATGTGCTCGAAGAGCCCGGCGTACTTCAAAGGCCACTCCACCGCCTCCTTCAGCTCAGCTTTCACCGTCTCCAGTCCACCGATGTCCTCCCAATGCAGGTTCGGCGACTCTATCAGCACCTCGCGCATGCTGGAAGGGGACATCTCCCTCAGCGCCGCGAAGAAGTCATCCTTGTGCACGTTTATGCGGTTTAGCACCTCCATGGGGATCGTGTCCTCCTCCAGGTCGAGGTCGGGCAAGATGCGACGCAGGGAGTGCATCGCCGCCTCCTTGCACAGCGCGGCCAGGTCCGCCCCGGCGTAGCCGTGCGTGAGATCGGCCAAACGCTCCAGGTCCACGTCCTCCGCCAACGGCATTCCTCGGGTGTGTATCTGCAGTATGTCGAGACGTCCGCCGCGGTTGGGTATGTTGATCTCGATCTCGCGGTCGAAACGGCCCGGGCGCCGCAGGGCGGGGTCCAGGGCGTTGGGGCGGTTGGTGGCGCCGATCACCACCACCTTGCCGCGGCTCTCCAGGCCGTCCATCAGGGCCAGCAGCTGGGCCACGATCCTCCGCTCCATCTCCCCGGAGACCTCGTCCCGCTTGGGGGCTATGGAGTCGATCTCATCCACGAATATTATGGAGGGGGCGTTCTCCTCGGCCTGCTTGAATATCTCGCGCAGCCGCTCCTCGCTCTCTCCGTAGAACTTGCTCATGATCTCCGGTCCGCCTATGGACACGAAGTTGGCGCTGGTCTCCCCAGCCACAGCCTTGGCCAGGAGGGTCTTCCCCGTTCCCGGGGGGCCGTGGAGCAGCACGCCCTTGGGGGCCTCCACTCCCAGCCTCTCGAACAGCTCCGGGTGGCGCAGCGGGAGCTCGATCATCTCCCGGACCTTCTTGACCTCGTCCCCAAGCCCGCCGATGTCCTCGTAGGTGACCTTGGGTATGCCGGTGCCCGCATCCTTGACCGGCTTCTCGCTGATCTTGATCTCCGTGTCCCCGGTCAGCAGCACCGCGTCCGCCCCCGGGGCGTGGGACATGACCACCAGGTCGATGCGCCGGCCCATGACGTTCAGCTCAACCACGTCGCCGCGGGAGAACACCCGCCCCTCCATCATCTGGGCCAGGTACTCCTCCCCGCCCATGATGCGCAACTCCTCGGTGGGCGCGAAGGCCACCTTCTGGGCCGGCTTCACGCCGACCTTCCTTATGGCCACCTTCTCGTCTATGCTGGTCTGGGCGTTGCGGCGTATGGTCCCGTCTATGCGTATCACGCCGCGATTGGCGTCCTCGTTGTACCCCGGCCATACCAGTGCCACGGTCTTCTTCTTGCCCTCGATCTGCACCACGTCCCCGGCGCTCAGCCCCAGGGCCTCCATGACCGCAGGGTCCACCCTGGCTATTCCCCGTCCAGCGTCCTTGGACTTGGCCTCGGACACCTTCAATACCTTGTCTGACGAACTCATCTCTTTCACCCGTTCAATTTGAGGCGGAGCTCACTCCACCTCGATCTTGCTCCTCTTCTCCTCTGCCACCCTCTTCTTGGGCACAGAGACCTCCAGGACGCCGTTCTCCATCCGGGCCTTGATGTTCGCCTCGTCGGCGTTCTCCGGAAGCCGCACCTGACGGAAGAAGCGCATGCTGCCCCTCTCCCTGCGGACGTAGCCCTCCTGCTTCTCCTCCATCTCTTGCTCCCTCTGGGCGGAGATCCGCAGCAGGGCGCCCTCCACTTCGATGGACACGTTCTCCTTGCCCATCCCCGGCATGTCCGCCTGTATCAGGTAGCGGTCCTCCTCCTCCCGCAGGTCCATGCTGGGCATCCTGGTGCCTTCCCTGGGCAATACTTCATGTCCCGGCAGCAGGAACCCCGAGCGCATGTCGTTCAACAGGCGGTCCATCTCCTCGAACACGGAGACCGGGCTCCAGGTCCAGACCCTGGGTACCAGGTCCACAGGCTCTTTCCTTGCTCTTGACATCCTATCACCTTTCACATATGAACCAAGAGTTGTATACTCTTAGTACAATACATTAGTGTTTGTACTTCTATAAATATTTTACTTAAGGAACCTCTTCAGGTCCTGCTCCAGCCTGGAGGCCACCTCCTCCAGGCGCCGCTGCACATCGTCCATCTCCTTGCGGATGTTGGGCCCTCCCTCCTTCAGCTCCTGTTCCAGACGCAACAGGGCCTGCTCGGCCTCCTTCCCTCCGACCTTGGCCATCTCCGTGGCGTCCTTCAGGGCCTCCCGCCCCAGGCGGTCCATGTCCGCGGCCGCGGCTTTCATGGACCGGTCCAGGCTGCTTCCTATCCTCTTGATCTCCCTCAGGTACTTCTCCAGGTCACTCTCGACGGTCATTCTCTCCCTCCAGCTGTCGCAGTATCCCCTCCACGGTGTCGTCCCTCAGACCCAGCCCCCTGGCCAGGTCCCTGGGCTCCATCTCCGGGTGCAGGATGTACTCATAGACCACCTTGCGGCCCTGGTAATCGTGGAAGGCCGAGTCCACCATGCGCCCGGCCATCTCCAGCAGGCCCTCCTTCTCGTGGATGAGCCTGGAGCGCCTCTCCTTCAGCTCATCCAGTTCCCGGTCGATCCTTCCCAGCTCCGCCCTCAGGTCCTTGATGCGCCGCCCGTCCTCATGGCTGGCGGTGGTCTGGGGCTCATCATCGAAAGGCCGGACCGCCACCTCGGTGTTGAACAGCCCGGGCCCGATGTCCACCACTATGGTGAAGCCAGTGGTCGGGAAGTAGCGCCTGCGGGAAGGCCCTCCCTGATCGGACTCCTCGGTGAACGAACGCACCATGTCCAGCTCCTCCAACATCCTAAGGTGCTTCATAATTCCCTGCTGGCTCAGCCCCAGCTCGCGCGAGAGCTGCAGGGGATAGTGCGGCTCCCGCACCAACGCCTCCAGTATCCTGCGCCGGGTGGGGTTCTCGATCACCGACAGCAATACGTCCAGTTCGTCCATGTTACACCAACTATTGAACCAATTGTTTACATCTATGAATTGTCAACATTTAGTATATATATTTCTCGGGCTCGGGAACATTTAACTAACGGACACCGTTCAAGTGGCATGGCCGGCGAGCTGGTGGGCGACAGCGTGATCATCTCCGAGATGGCCGAGGGGAGCCAGATATACAACAAGGGATACTATGGCTACCCCCGTTCCGGAGGGGGGCTGGAGCTCGACCTGCTGGAGGCCCTGTACCTTCTGGAGTGCGAGAAGCTGCAGGTGCAGATCGGCGGAAGGGATGTGGACCACGCCACCCTGTACCGCCGGGCCGCGCGCTCCACCGATGCGCTGCAGCCCCGGTACATCGTATACCGGGACCTGCGGCAGAGGGGCTACATAGTCAAGGTGGACCAGGGGGACTTCAACTTCCGGGTCTACCCCAGGGGCGCCTCGCCGCACAACTCCCAGGCCAAGAACTGGGTGCTGGCCATATCCGAGCGGGACATATTCAACATAGCCGGGCTGCTGGAGAAGAGCGAGACCTCCCAGCGAACCCGCAAGGACCTCCTGCTGGGAGTGGTGGACGAGGAGGGCGACATCACCTACTACACCCTGGAGGAGGCGGAGCCCGGAGGGCACACCGAGGAGGGCCCCACCAACGCGGAGGGCGCCCTGATAGACGACGCGGTCATCGTGCTCGGCGCGGAGGCCGACCGCCTGTATGAGAACGGCTTCTACGGCAAGAAGATAGGGCCCATGCTGCAGCTGTCCCTGCTGGAGGCGGTGTACCTCATGGAGAAGGGGCGGCTGGACATCCGCTCCATACGCTCCGGGCAGAGGATGGGCATGAACGGGCTGCTGAGCAGCGCCAAGCGCTCCCAGCCGGACTTCGACATGCGCATGTCCGCCTACAAGGACCTGCGCTCCCGGGGCATGGTGGTCAAGACCGGGTTCAAGTACGGAACGCATTTCAGGGTGTACGAGGGGAACCCCTCAAAGCATCACTCCCGGTACCTGGTGCACGTGGTCCCGGACGACTACTCCACGGTGTGGGCGGAGATCTCCAGGGCGGTCAGGCTGGCCCACGGGGTCAAGAAGGAGATACTGCTGGCCTCCTCCGGCCAGCTGTTGCGGTACGTGAAGCTGACCCGCGTGCGGCCCTAGGCCGGGCAGACCGGCTCCTTTCTCAGCTCTTCCTTGAGCCTCGCGGCCCCGGCCACGTCCTGGGGGTCCAGGGCCATGGCGGAATCCAGCAGCTGGTCGGCCTCGTCCAGGCGTCCCTTGTTGGCCATGACCACGGCCATCTTGACCATGAAGTTGGTGCGCTTGCGGTCGAACTGGGTGTAGTGGATTGCGGTCTTGAAGGCCTCGATGGCCTCATCCAGCCTTCCGATCTTCAGCAGCCCGTCGCCCAGCCTGGCGTAGCGGGCCGAGCGGGTCTCCGGGGCGGCGTCCTGCTCCGCGGTCATCCTCAGGGTGTCCACGGTCTGCAGCAGGGAGGCGGGGACCTCCACGGTCATCCCGCAGCTGCAGCAGGCCAACTCCCCCTCCTGGATCTCCGTTCCGCACTTGGCGCAGAACTTGGGCAGGCGGGTGCCGCAGTCCGGGCACAGGGTCCAGTCGGCCTCGACCACCGTGGAGCACTTGGGGCACTGCGCGGCGGTCTTCAGTCCGCCGGAGGATAAGCGCCTCAGTGAGGCGGCCACCTCCTCCTCGGATGGCATGAAGGCCGGGCGGTAGACGAACACCAGGGCCAGGGCCAGAAGCTCCAGGCCCAGGGCCACCAGGTTCAGGGTGTATGCCAGGTCCTCGGTGTAGTAAATGGAAACGGCGCGCAGGATCAGCAGCACGGCCAGGGCCCTGGTCAGGCCTGGCCACTCCCCCACCTGCGTTCCGGCTATGGTACGGGAAAGGGATATCTCCCAGGCCCCGGCCACAGTGAACAGCAGGATCATGATCATTCCGGGAATGGTGCCCACGGTCATGTAAATGAATATGGACGTGATGGGGGTCATGATCAGGATTAGGCCTGCCAATATGACTCCAATCGACGGCAGCAGCAGGATGGGTCTTTTCACCTTCAAATCTAACACCTCATGCGAAGCCTGAGCGCTCTCCAATAAAATGTTAAGATAATAAGAGGTTTGCGGGTCAGAGCTGTATCTCGATGCCCAACTTGTCGGTCAGCTCCTTGTAGCGGTTCCTGATGGTGACCTCGGTCACCCCGGCGATGTCGGCCACCTCGCGCTGGGTCCTCCTCTCGTTGCACAGGATGCTGGCGATGTATATGGCCGCGGCGGCCACACCGGTCGGGCCGCGCCCGGAGGTCAGCTCCTTCTTGTTGGCGTCCTTCAGGATGTCCGCGGCCTTGGCCTGGACGTCCCCGCTCAACTTCAGCTCAGAGCAGAACCTCTGCACGTAGTCCTGGGGCTTGGTGGGCATGAGCTTCAGGGACAGCTCCCGGGTCATGAAGCGGTAGGTACGGCCGATCTCCTTGCGGCCAACCCTGCTGGAGCTGGCGACCTCGTCCAGGGTTCGGGGGACATTGCACTGGCGGCAGGCGGCGTAGAGCGAGGCGGCCACCACTCCCTCGATGCTGCGGCCGCGGATCAGGTTCTTGTTGACCGCCTTGCGGTAGACCATGGCCGCGGTCTCCCTGACGTTTCTGGGCAGCCCCATGGCCGAGGCCATGCGGTCTAGCTCGCTCAGGGCGAAGGCCAGGTTCCTCTCGGTGGCGTTGGAAACGCGGATCCTGCGCTGCCACTTCCTCAGGCGGTAGAGCTGGGCGCGGTTCCTGGTGGGGATGCTCTTTCCGTAGGAGTCCTTGTTCTTCCAGGAGATCTCGGTGGAGAGCCCCTTGTCGTGAATGGTGTAGGTCATGGGGGCGCCGGTCCTGGCGCGCTTCTCCCCCTGCTCGACGTCAAAGGCCCTCCACTCCGGTCCAAGGTCTATGAACTGGTCGTCGATAACCAATCCGCACTCCTCGCAGATCAGCTCGCCCCTCTCATAATCCCTGACCAGGTGCCCGCTGTTACACTCTGGGCACCGGGTTACTTCCTCTGCCGCTTCCTTTTTGTTTGCCATGTTCATCGACCCCATCAATATAGACCTGCTTCCCAGCTATGGAGAGCAGGCTGGCGTCCCCGGTCGGTTCGACGGTGACGTAGGGCGAATCCACCGGGCCGAATATCCTGACTATCCGTCCCAGGGGCTTCTTGCGGTTGTCGAAGACCGCCATCTTGAGCTTGGGGGTGAAGGAGGCGCGGACCACCAGACGGCCATCCACGGTCACTTCCTGCACGTTCCCAAGAAATTGCATGGTACACCCCGAACTTCCCCGTCATTAACCGGTGTTGAGAATGATGAATATGAATCAAGTATAAAACCATTACGCAAAGGTATATTTATTTGACAGCACTTGAGATTTAATCTTTGCTCAAAAACGAGGTTTTCTGGATATATTTAATCCTATCATGTCCACCCTCCTCAACGGCCGATACCATACAGTTTATGATGGAGCATGCTCTCTACCGGCCGTGAAGATATCCGAGGACCACCCGAGGTACCGCTCGCTGGTGACCAGGGAGCGTATGGCGGCCATGGTCGAACGCGGTATAGTCTCCACCACTGGGCTCATCGCCCACGGCAGGGGGGAGGCCTTCGATTATCTGCTTGGTGAGGCCACCACTCCTGAGGCCGAGGCCGCGGAGGCCGCGGCAGCGGCGCTTTTATCCCTGGCCCGAAGGCCGGTGATCACCGTGAACGGGAACGCCGCGGCCCTGGCCGCCCGGGAGCTGGGCGATCTGGCGCGGGCCTGCGGGGCCCCGCTGGAGGTGAACCTTTTCCATCGCAGCGATCGGCGCATGGACCTGGTCTGCGACTTCGTGGAAGGGGAGACCGGCCTCAAGGTCCTGGGGCGCGATCAGGACGCAGTGCTGGAAGGGATAGCCTCCGACCGCGCCAGATGCACCAAGGAGGGACTGCTGTCCGCGGATGTGGTACTGATACCCCTGGAGGACGGGGACCGGGCGCAGGCCATGGTCAAGGCCGGGAAGAAGGTCATCTCCATCGACCTGAACCCCCTATCAAGGACCAGCCTGGCCGCGGAGGTGGCGGTGGTGGACGAGATCACCCGCGCGGTGCCCGGCATCACCGCCTGGTGCAGCAGGTTCAGGACCAGGCCGGAGGAGGCCCGCGGAGTGCTCGCGGCCTTCGACAACCATGAGAACCTGGGGTCGCTGCTGCAGCGCATCTGCCGCGGCCTGGAGGAAGGACCTCCGAAATGAATCGAGGTATGCAAATGGAACAAGAGTTGCTGACCAAGGGATCCAGGCGGCTGGCGTGGGCCGAGGCCCACATGTCCGTCATCAATGAGATAGGGCAGAGGATGAGGGCCGAGGGGTCCCTGAAGGGGGTCAAGGTGGGCATGGCCCTGCACGTGGAGGCCAAGACCGGCATGCTGGCGGTCACCCTGGCCAACGCCGGGGCCAAGGTCCGTCTGGCCAGCTGCAATCCCCTGTCCACCGACGACTCCGTGGCCCTGGCCTTGCGGAAGGAGAGGGGCATCGAGGTGTTCGCCCGCAAGGGGGAGAGCAACGAGGAGTACTACGAGAATCTGAACGCCGTTCTGGACATGAGGCCCGAGTTCGTGATCGACGACGGCGCGGACCTCATCACCATGCTGCACACCACCCGCCGGGAGCAGCTGGAGGAGGTCCGGGGAGGGAACGAGGAGACCACCACCGGGGTCATCCGCCTGAAGGCCATGGCCGCGCAGGGCCAGCTGAGATTCCCGGTAATGGCCGTCAACGACGCCAAGATGAAGTTCCTGTTCGACAACCGCTATGGCACAGGGCAAAGCACCTTCGACGGCTTCATGAACGCCACCAACCTTCTGGTGGCCGGGAAGACCCTGGTCGTCGCCGGTTACGGCTGGTGCGGACGCGGGGTGGCCATGCGGGCCAAGGGCCTGGGGGCGGACGTCATCGTCACCGAGGTGGACCCCATCAGGGCCATCGAGGCCCGCCTGGACGGGTTCCAGGTAATGCCCATGGTGGATGCCGTTCGTCAGGCGGACATCGTGATCACGGTCACCGGCTGCAAGGACGTGGTCCGGGAGGAGCATTTCACGGTGATGAAGGACGGCTGCGTGCTCGGCAACTCAGGCCATTTCGACAACGAGATCTCGAAGAAGGCCCTGGAGTCCATCTCCTCGCCACCGGTGCGGGTGCGCGAGCAGGTGGAACGCTATGACCTGCGGGACGGGCGCCGCGTGTACCTGGTCTCCGAGGGCCGGCTGATGAACCTGGCCGCGGGTCAGGGGCATCCGGTGGAGATCATGGACATGAGCTTCTCCATACAGGCGCTCGCGCTCGAGCACCTGGTCAAGAACCATACGACGATGACACCCCAGGTGCACCCGGTGCCCCCGGACATGGACGAGCTGGTCGCCATGATCAAGCTGAAGACCCTGGGGCTGAGCATAGATCATCTCACCCCGGATCAGGAAAGGTACCTGCACGACTGGCAGGAGGGCACGCAATGAAGCCCTTCCTCTGCGTGTACGGGCACACGAACATGGACCATCTGCTGGAGCTGAAGCGACTTCCGGAGCTGAACACCTCGGCGAACGTCCTCTCCAAGCGCAGCTACTTCGGGGGCACCGGGGCCAACGTGGCCACCATGTCCTCGGCGCTGGGGGTGCCCACCGCCCTGGTGTCCTACGTAGGGAGCGACCTTCCCCCGGCCTTCCGCCAGCTCATGGAGTCCAAGGGCGTGATACTGGACGAGCTGATGGAGGTGGAGGGGAGGGAGACCCCCACCGTCTGGATAGCCACCGACGAGGAGGAGGACCAGGTGGCCTATGTGTTCCAGGGGGCCATGGCCGACATGTCGTCGTACCCGCTGCAGGTGAAGGGGGCCAAGGAGGCCCTGGCGGTGCACCTCATGACCGGCTCTCCCGATTACTACCTCAAGTTGCTCTCCCAGCCCTACATGCTGAGGAAGAGGCGGGCCCTGGACCCGGCGCAGGAGATCCATCACGTCTGGGACGCGGAGCGCTTCCGCAAGGCCCTGGGGTACACGGACATGCTGTTCTGCAACCGGAACGAGCTGGCCACCGCCCTTCGCTACTCCGGAAAGGAAGGCCCGGAGGAGCTGCTAGGCAGCTTCAGAGAGATGCAGGTCATAGTCAACACCCTGGGCGGGCAGGGGGCCAGGATATACACCAAGAACGAGGTCCTGGACGTCCCGGCGGCCAAGGTGGACGTGGTGGACCCCACCGGCGCCGGGGACGCCTTCCGGGCCGGGTTCTGGGCCGGGCTGTACCGGGGCATGGGCTGGATGGACTGCGGGCTGCTGGGCTGCGCCGCGGCCTCCTTCGTGGTGGCCTCGCCCGGCTCCCTGACCTCCATACCAGATTGGGGCATGGTGGAGTCCCGGGCCAAGGAGATCATGTGAAGAACCCCTATCTGGACAGCGCTCAACTAGAGGTTCATCTGGAGGAAAATTATAATAAGTGAAAAAACCTGTAGGACGCCCAAGGTGAACGAATGGCATGGAGACCGTCCCTGCCCCCGCTCCCCGTGCCAGGCACGCGGAGGGGGCGGACGTCGCTCGCCGGTCATCGACACCCGCGTCCTAATATAATATCATGGAAAGGTGATCAAGAATGGATTGGATTGGTTTCCTGACGGTGCTCCTGCTGACCTTCAGCCTGGTCATGTTGCTGGCTGGGGCTTTCACGGCTTACTTCGGAAGCGGCAAGAGCAGGATGATAGGTGTCGTTCTGTTGGTTATTGGATTGATCGTTGGGCTGGTCTGGGGCTACCTGGGTTACGCTGACGAGCTCATCACCGTGGACCTCTCCGAGGTCGTCTGGGCCGCCTTCGTGAACATCATCGCCGCCCTGATCGGCGCGCTGGTGGCCGTCGGCGCGTTCCTGCTGGCCATCATGAAGAGCTGAAAACCCTTCCACTAACTTTTCCTTGCCTCCCTGGGAGGCAAATCCTTTTTTATTTGAACTCTGTCAGTGGCCACGATGGCTTCGGTTCTCATCATTCTCGGGAGCAAGAGCGACGCGGAGGTGGGCCGCAAGGCCCTGGATGTGTTCAGGCGTTTCGGCGTGGAGGCCAGCATGGTCGTGGCCTCGGCCCACCGCACCCCTGACCGGGTCAAGGCCCTGGTCGACGGCAGCGGCGCCGACGTGTTCATCGCCATGGCCGGACTGGCCGCGGCGCTGCCCGGGGCGGTGGCCTCCTTCACCCACCGGCCGGTGATCGGCGTGCCAGTGTCCGGAAAGGTGAACCTGGATTCCATTCTGTCAATAGTGCAGATGCCCCCGGGCGTGCCGGTGGCCTGCGTAGGCCTGGACCGCGGGGACAACGCCGCGCTGCTGGCCGTTTCCATGCTGTCCATCTCCGACCCCGGGCTGGCCAAGGAACTGGCCACCTACCGCAGGGAGATGGCCGAGAAGGTGGAGAAGGATTCCGAAGAGGTGCAGGCCTGATGTTCGACCCCAAGGAGTTCGTGGACGAGAAGATCGAGGAACTCAGGAACAAGATCACCGGAAGGGCGGTCATAGCCTGCTCCGGGGGAGTGGACAGCACCGTGGCCGCGGTGCTGGTGGACCGGGCCATTGGCGAGCGGCTGCTGACGGTCTATGTGGACACCGGACTGATGCGCAAGGGGGAGACCGAGTACGTGCGCCGCATGTTCGACAAGCTCAAGGTGCACTACCGCATCGTCGACGCCAAGGACGAGTTCTTCGGCGCCCTGAAGGGGCAGATCGATCCCGAGAAGAAGCGCAAGGCCATCGGGGAGCGCTTCATACGCGTGTTCGAGCGCGAGGCCCAGTCCTTCGGGGCCGATTTCCTGGTACAGGGGACCATCGCCCCGGACTGGATCGAGAGCGGGGACGGCGTCCGGGACACCATCAAGTCCCATCACAACGTGGGGGGGCTGCCCAAGGATATGACCCTGAAGCTGGTCGAGCCGCTCTGGGACCTCTACAAGGACGAGGTGCGGGCGGTGGCCCGGCACCTGGGCGTGGAGGTCTCCGAGCGCCAGCCGTTCCCCGGTCCGGCCCTGGCCATCCGGGTCATCGGCGAGGCTAGCCCGGAATCCGTGGGAGTGGTCCGGGAGGCCTGCGCCATCGTGGAGGAGGAGCTGGAGGCCGCGGCGGATAAGAACCAGATGGTCCGCCCCTGGCAGTACTTCGCCGTCCTGCTCCCGGTGCAGAGCGTGGGCGTGCAGGGGGACCGCAGGGCCTACGGACGAACGGTGGCCATCCGCTCGGTGGAGTCCGTCGACGCCATGACCGCCTCGTTCTCCAAGGTGCCCTACGACGTGCTGGAGCGCATATCCCTGCGCATCACCAACGAGATGAAGGCCAACATCAACCGGGTGGTCTACGACATAACCCACAAGCCGCCGGGAACCATCGAGTGGGAATGATCACAGCAGCTCATCAAGCTCCTTCCAGTCGTCCACGGTGTGGTCGGGGACGATAGAATCGTCCGGCTGGAAGTAGCCGCTCTTCTTCAGCACGGCCTTCATCCCCACGGACTTGGCACCCTTGACGTCGAACTGCAGGGAATTCCCGACGTACATGGAGGACTCCTTCTCCACGCCCAGGTTGAACAGGGCCATCTTGAAGATCCGCGGATGGGGCTTGCGCAGCCCCACGTCGCTGGAGAATATCATGTCGTCGAAGTACCTGTCCAGGCCGAAGTGCCTCATGTCCCTGAGGGGATACTCGGATGGCAGCCCCCAGGCCACATCGGAGATCAGACCGACGGAGCATCCCCGGTCCCGCACCCTCTCCAGCATCTCGATGGTGCCGGGGACCAGGGTGCGGTCCTCCTTGAGGGCCTCGTAGAACACCTCCAGGCCGTCCTGGACCAGTCCCTCGTCCACCCGGCATCCGGCCGCGCCCATCAGGTTCTCCAGCACCGTGGACAGGGGGATCTCCATCATGTCCCGGGACTTGCGGTCGCGATTGTGGCTCAGGGTGGCCAGCACCGACCTGCGGAAATCCGGCTCCTGCATTCTGCCTCCGGTGTCCTGGGACAGCTTGAACAGCCGGCTGACTATGCGCTCCTCTGGCCCGGCCCAGTCGTGGTAGTAGTCGATCAGGGTGTGTCCCAGGTCGAATATCACGGCCTTCATGTGCAACTGTATTGTTCGAGGCCAGTCATAATCATTTCCCGTGACCCTTCAAACGGTCCGACCAATCGTTTTATACGGCACATCACAGATTCAGCCCCGATGCGGGTCTACGTGGTGGACAACGGGGGGCAGTGGACGCACCGGGAGTGGCGCGTCCTGAAGTACCTGAAGGTGGAGACCAAGATAGTCCCCAACAGCACTCCCTTCGAGCAGCTGAAGGAGGTGGACGCCCTGGTGCTCTCCGGCGGGGCTCCCGACGTGGCCTCCGAGGCCGGGAGGATGGGGAACAACGGCGAATATCTGGACAAGGCCGACTTCCCCGTACTGGGCATCTGCGCCGGAATGCAGTTCATGGCCACCCACTTCGGGGGGAGCACCGGGCCGGCGGTGCGGGCGGAGTTCGGACGCACCCGCCTGTACGTTGATGAGGAGGACGACCTGTTCTTGGGCGTTCCCAAGGAGTTCGACGTCTGGGAATCTCACAACGACGAGGTCAAGGAGGTCCCGGAGGGCTTCCAGGTGCTGGCGCATTCCGACACCTGCAAGGTGGAGGCCATGCGCTCCCTGTCCCGGCCTCTCTATGCGGTGCAGTTCCATCCGGAGGTGGAGAACACCGACTTCGGGATGGACATCTTCCGCAACTTCCTGAAGGCGGTGGAGGGATGGCACCGCTGAGGCCGGAGCTTCGACAGGTGCTCCTCTCAGCCCTCGAAAAGAGGCGCAGGGATGACACCATCGAGCAGGCCCTGGGCCGGGAGGCCCGCCGGGCCGGGCTGTCCTACGCGGACTATCTGGAGGTCGCGGAGGCGGTGCGGGAGCGGGCCAGGAAGGACAGGAACGAGGCCTGGGAAGCCGCCAAGGCCCTCTCAAAGGAGCAGCAGGACCAGTAGGGCCATGGCCACCAGGGCCGCGGCCATGACCAGCAGCGCGGTCCGGCGGTCGCTCCCCAGCACGATGGGTATCGGGCCGAGCAGGATCACCGCGCCCCCGGAGACCCTGCCGTGGCCGGACGTCACATCTCCCCCCGCCTCCAGGGAGGCCGCG
The DNA here is from genome assembly GCA_002067045.1 of Methanomassiliicoccales archaeon PtaB.Bin134. Next base: position 21,701 of record MVPZ01000070.1, read on the forward strand.
CTCCGCCACGCATGCATGACGAGGCTGGCGAAGGCGCCGAAGGCCAGCAGCATAGCGGCCGCCGCCCAAGCCCCGGTGGCGCTTACGACCGGGATGAAAAGCAGGATGTGGAGGAAAAGCTCTCCCCTGGACAGGGCCACCGCTCCCAGCACCAGGGAGGCAGCGGCCATCAGGACCGCCGCGATCGACCATCGAGACCAGGTCATGCCCGTCCCATGGCCCCATACCCTTTTTTACTTACCCGTATGTTGTTGAGGGCATGGTCCGCCCCCGCGTGGTGATCAGCCGCTGCATAGAGTTCGCCAACTGCCGCTACAACGGCGCCAGGATACCCAGCGACCTGGTGCTCCGGCTCATGCCCTATGTGGAGTTCCTGCCGGTGTGCATGGAGGCGGACATGGGCCTGGGGGTGCCCAGGGACCCCATCCGCATCGTGCGCATCGACGGGCAGGACCGCCTGGTGCAGCCAGCCACCGGAAGGGACGTGACCGAGGCGGCCCTGGCGTTCTCCAGGGACCACCTGTCGGGATTGAGGGACGTAGACGGCTTCCTGCTCAAGAACCGCTCCCCCTCCTGCGGCATAAAGGACGTCAGGGTGTATCCCCCGGGGGAGGGCAAGGCCACCATAACCGGCAAGGCCGCCGGGATCTTCGCCCGGGAGGTCATGAGCGCCTTCCCCGACCTCCCGCTGGAGGACGAGGCCCGACTGCTGAACGGGCGCATAGCCGATCACTTCCTCACCAGGATTTTCACCTCCGCGCGGTTCCGGGAGTGCCGGGAAAGGGGCACCGCCCGCGCGCTGATGGAGTTCCACGCCAACCACAAACTGCTGCTCATGGGCTACAGCCAGGCGGCCATGCGGCGGCTGGGGCGCATCGCGGCCTCGGACCAGCCCCTTCCCGCCCGCTTCCATGCCTACTCCGGGGAGCTCGCCTCGGCATTGCACCGCCCGCCCAGCTGCCGCTCCTGGAACAACGTGCTCATGCACGCCCTGGGCTACTTCTCCGGCCGGCTGCAGTCTCAGGAGCGGGAGCACTTCCTGCGCTCACTGGATTGGTACGCGCAGGGCAAGGTCCCCCTGACCGCGCCCCTGCTGCTGATGCGCTCATGGGTACTGCGGTATCAGGAGGATTACCTCCGTACCCAGGTGCTGTTCGAACCCTACCCCGAGGAGTTCATGGGGGTGATGGGCGCCGAGGCCTGCACCGGCCGGGACCTTTGGGAAGGCATCAGATAAGCTATTTATGGCCAGGGGTGATTCCATCCTCAGGTTCGAATGACCACGCTTACCGCGGTTCTCAGGGAGATATTGGAGGCCAGGGGGTTCATGGTGGACCAGTCCGGCCCCTTCGTCCACGGGCGCCGCGAGGGCATCGAGCTTCATTTCTTCCCCTACTCGCGGCACTCGCCCGCGGCCATGGAGGAGTTCGCCAGGTCCGCCCCCTCCCTCAAGGGCAAGGTGGTCCTGGCCGCCCTGGTGCCACTGGCCGAGTCCGTGCTGGTCGGTCTTCCCAAGGGCGTGGTGGTCTGGGACCGCGAGGCGGTGGAGCACGAGGTCGGGCGCACCCGCATCGAGAGGCTGGTGGGGGAGGAGGACCACGGGCTGATCGACGACCTGTACGCCGACGACTATCCGCAGGTGGACGAGCCCGTGCACAACGAGGAGGAGCGGATCATTCCCATGCACATGTCCCTGCAGGACGTCGTGGAGCTCTCGGCCAAGGCCGTGGGCGGGTTCAGCCACCGCCTGGAGCTGGTGCCTCACTACCTCTTCAGCTACGACGTCCCCCTGTACGTGGGGGAGGGACGCATTGGCGGAAAGGAGGGGTTCACGGCCGTGAACGCCCTGACCAAGGCCGTGGAGGGCTGGCCCAAGGTCCCGGAGACCGTCCCCCGCCTGGAACAGGGGCACAAGCGCCTGGAGCCCCTCATCGAGGAGGAGGACGCCAATTCCCTGGCCCGGACGTCGGTGGAGAGGGAGCACACCTACGAGAGGGACATGGTGCGCGAGGACGGGCAGGTCACCATGACCGAGAAGGTCACCGTGCACCCCCGCATGGACCAGGGCTCCTTCAGGTCCCTGGGCCTGTTCTACGTCCCCATATGGTGCGTGGAGGGCACCAAGGGGGTAATGATCCTGAACGCCAGCACCGGAAAGGTGCTCAGCGAGGACTTCTTCGGGGACCTCTGCTGAGCTCCTCCATCCTGCGCCGTATGTTGTTCCAGTGGGCCCCCTTCCAGTAGACCTTGCCGCATTCCCCGCATCTCCAGAACTCATCATGCGCGGACCAGGTCCCCTCTGGGATATCACCTCTGACCTCCTCCTTCTCCTGGGTAACAAGGGCCCCGTTGCAGGCCGAGCACCTGGTCATCCGCCCCTCCGGCGAAAGGCCGAACTCCCCGGCCACGGCCTCCAGCTGGGAGTCCAGGTCGTCGCTTAGGACCAGGAAGCCCCGCGGGCCGGCCCTGGCGCACAGCTGCCTGTCCCTGGTCAGAAGCACGCGCTGGTTGCCCTCCAGCAGCTGCAGCATGCGGCGGTCGTCGGCGTCCTGAACGTAGAGCGAGTCGTAACCCATGATGCGCAACCAGCGGGCCAGGGTGCCCAGCATCCCGTCCAGCATGAAGCAGGGGTCAGCCATCCCGCCGGACCTCGTAGGTCAGGTGCACCCCACCCCCCAGACGCTCCACGGACACCAGGCGCAGGGGGACGTGCTCCCCGGTGCGGAATCCCTCCCCGTCCACCGGCGTGGGGGCCTCCCTTCCGCCGATCACGAAGTCCCCCACGAACACCGAGTAGACGTCCACCAGGCCCCACCGGAAGAAGGAGTAGATGGTCTCCCCTCCGCCCTCCACCAGGAGCGAGGACACACCCCTCCGCTCCAGCAGGTTCAGCAGCGCCCCAAGGTCTATGGCCCCCCTGCCCAGGCGCGCAACCTCCGCCCCCGGGTAGGTCCGGGCGCAATCCTCGGTGGTGACCATCAGGGTACTGGCCCTCCCATCCAGTACCAGGGCCGTCTCCGGCACCTTCCCCCGGGGGTCCAGGACCACCCGCAGGGCCTGGGCGTCCCTGGGAAGCCCCTTCACCGTCAGGTGGGGGTCGTCGGCCAGGATGGTCCCCGCCCCCACCAGTATGGCCTGGCACTGGGAACGCAGCTCTCTCACCCTCTCCATGTCCTCGGGGGAGGATATGCGCAGCTGCCTTCTCTCCGTCCCGGCGATCTTGCCGTCGGGGGACATGGCGCAGTTGACTATCACCCTGGGCCTCATGAACGGTGTATTCCCGGGGGCAATCATAAGGATGATGGGAAGGTTCATTAATAGCAATAAGCCGATATCCGCGGCGATGAACGATTTTGACATCATAGAGCTGAAGAGGTCCAATCTGAAGGGAGCCACGGTGATCGAGGGCTTCTCCAGCATCGGACTGGTCGGCTCCATCACCGCCAACTACCTGGTCAACCTCCTGGACCTGGACCTGGTGGCCGTCATTGACTCGCCCTACCTGCCGTCGGTATCCATAGTGCGCGATGGAGTACCCTACTCCCCGGTGCGCGTGTACTCCGGGAACATCGGGGACAAGGGCAGCGACAAGATCGTGGTCATAGTCTCGGAGTTCGAACCGCCTGCGGAGATCCTCAAGCCCCTGGCCTGGACCATCATGGACTGGGTGCAGGACAAGGGCTGCCGCATGGTGATCTCACCCGAGGGGCTGGCCAACAAGGCCGGCGAGGAGTCCGAGGAGATGGAGGCGGAGGGCGAGGCCGATTTCAAGGTGTACGCCGTGGCCTCCACCCCCCGGGCCAGGAACCTCCTGGTCAAGAACGACATCCCCATATTCGAGAACGGGGTGGTGGTGGGGCTCGCCGGGGTTCTCCTGAACGAGGGCGTCAACCGCAACTTCGACGTGGTCTCCATACTCTCCGAGGCGCACTCCGACTATCCGGACGCCCGGGCGGCCGCGGCGGCCACCGAGACCATCGACAGGCTCCTTCTGCACACACAGCTCGACACCCAGCCCCTTTTGGAGGAGGCGGCGCTGATCGAGGAGGCGCTGAAGGAGATCAAGAAGAAGACCGGAGAGAGCGAGGAGCTGGCCAAGAAGCGCTCCATCATGTACGGATGACCTCGATGCGGTGAGGACTCCCCTCCCTCACCTCGAAGCGCACCGGAAGGAAGTGCGGGATCAGCTGCATCTGGGACTCCAGGTGTCCGCTGATCACCCCCACCTTGAGGCAGGAGTCCCCCGCCAGGGCCATGAAGGGCAGCAGCTGGTCGGCGGTGCGCGCATCGACCGTTCCGCCGTTGTCCATGGCCCTCCTTAGGCAATTGGCCGCCTCCCTGCCCACCTTCTCCGCCGGGATGCCCCTCTCCCCCAGGGCGCTCCATCCCAGCACCGTGCGTTCGTACTCCGCGGCCAGGGTGATGCCCGCTCCGGCCGAGGCCCCCATGCCCTCCTCCCTTTCGATGCGCGCCCCGGGCAGCACGGTCAAGGCCGACGCGGCCATGCGCTCCGCCACTTCCGCGCGCAGGTTCTGAACGCAGGAGACCCCCACCACTCCCAGGAGCTCGCCGCGCTCCTCCAGGCGCAGCGGGGACAGTCTTCCCCCGCCCACCCTGAGCCGCACGCGGCCTCCGCCCTTGGGATAGAATCCCCTCCTCATCACTTCCATGTCCACCGACCCGCCCATGCGCCGCAGCAGGGGGAGCAGCACCAGGCGGTAATGGTCCACCGGAGGGGACCAGCGCACGTCCGTCCCCCCGGTGAGGTCGAGCTGAACCTCCCCGTCGCAGAAGAACAGCGCGGGAAGGACCGACTGCATCAGCAGGGTGAGGCTGCCGGCAGTGCCCACGTCGAACTCGTAGCTGCCGCCGGCCATCCGGCCCGGGCGGAAGGCCAGCTCCCGGGAGCCTGCCTCGTCGCCGGAGACCTCCGCGGAACAGAGCCTCTGCATCAGGCGAACCCCGGCCAGGTGCTGCGGCTTAAGTCCCGGGTCCGGCCTGCCCGCCCTGATGTTCACGATGCGGAAGGCCTCCCCGGTTATGGCCGAGAGGGACAGGGCGGTG
>MVPZ01000071.1 GCA_002067045.1 Methanomassiliicoccales archaeon PtaB.Bin134
CGAGACCATGCTGGAATCGAACTTCGAGAGCCTTCGCCAGGACATGAAGGCCAAGGGGTTCGTGCCCTTCATCAGTTATTCGGGAGGGGAGCACGCCGTTACTGTAATGCGCCTCCCCCAGGGAAGGAAGCGAAACCTTTGGATCAACCGTGCCCTTCTCGTGATCACATTCCTGACGACCACCCTGGCAGGCATGCTGCTGTGGTCCGACTACTCCGGCTCCCCGGAGCTCCTCACCGTGGATAACTTCCTGAACGGGGCGGTCTTCTTCGCCATTCCCCTCATGACCATCCTGGGCATCCACGAGCTGTCGCACTACGTTATGTCGAAGCGGCACAAGGTGGACGCGTCCCTGCCCTACTTCATACCATCCATTCCACCGTTCGGAACGTTCGGGGCGTTCATCTCCATGCGTGACCCCATGCCCAGCCGCCGGGCCCTGGTGGACATAGGCATCGCAGGCCCCCTGGGCGGACTGGCCGTCACCATACCGGTGGCATTGATAGGGCTGTTCCTGACCGCGAACGGGCATGCGGTGGAGGGCAACATCGGACAGGCTGGGGCCATGTACATCGTGATCCAGCCCCTGTACCAGCTACTATCCATGCTGGTGCCCATGGCCGAAAACATGGCCCTGCATCCCACCGCCTTCGCGGCGTGGGTGGGCTTCCTGGTCACCGCCATCAACCTGCTGCCAGTGGGCCAGCTTGACGGCGGGCATGTGGCTCGCGGCCTCCTGGGGGATAAGGCCAAGTACCTGGGATATGCGACCTTCATAGCCCTAGTCCTGGTCGCGATGCTGTACGACGGCTGGTTCCTCTTCGCGCTGCTGGTGTTCTTCCTGGGCCTGAATCACCCCGCGCCCCTGAACGATATCAGCAAGCTGCCCAAGCGGACCCTGGTCGTGGGTACAGCTGGACTGCTGCTGCTCACTGTGACCTTCGTACCTCAGCCCATAATCATGGTGACGCCCGACTACTCCTTCGAGATGACCGCCCTGGGCGGCAACAACACCACCGTGGCCGCGGGAGGGATGGCCGTGTTCCAGGTGTTCATAAACAACACCGGCAACGTCGATAACGAGCTGAGGCTGACCCTGGAGGACGTACCGGGGAACTGGTCCGCGTCTGTGTTCTTGTCCAACTCCTCGGCCGTGGATGCCACCAATGTCCTGGACCTTAGCCTGGGTTATGAGAGCAACGCCACCGTCACCGTCCAGGTGCAGCTTCCCGGAGGGGTGAGCGAGGTCACTCGTGACATCTCCCTCGTGGCCGAGGCCACAGGGCCGGATGAGGTACAGGTGCTCACCATCAACGTCGTCTGAAGATGCAGTAGTGGCGGTCCAGGGACCGGTGCACCTTCTGCTGGTGACAGTGGACGAGGTCCAGGCCCTGAAGCCGCTGGGGGCAGGGGCGGGGCAGCACCATTCCCGCCCGGGAACCCTGGTCCAGCACCGATGCCAGGGAGGCCAGCGCCCGGTCGTACAGCTCTCCCAGCGGTTCCCTGCGCGTGCTGGTCGCCCGCCCATAGGGGGGGTCTGTGGCAACAGCGTCCACCTTTCCGAACGTGCCCTCGATATCTCCGATGTCGGCCACCTCAACGCTCTCATACGGGAGGCCGAAGTGCTCCAGGTTCTGCACACAGCCCTGGACCATCTCAGGGGATATATCTGATCCGCAGGCCCTGACGCCGATGGAGGCAGCCTCGATCAGCACTCCACCGGTTCCGCAGAAAGGGTCCAGTAGCCGTTCTCCTCTCTTCACCAGGGTCATGTTGACCAGCGCCCTGGCATAGCGTGGATGTAGGGAGATGGGAGAGAAGAAGGGCCGTTCTGCCACCTTGCGTTGCTCGAACACGGAGCGGTCCACCTCCGCGTCGCAAATGTACAGATGGGCCATGTCCGAGATCAGTATCCTCAGGTCTACATCCGGATGTGACAGGTCCACCTTCCTGCCCTTGGCGACCAGGCCTCCCACATCGGCGGCCAGCCTCCCCAGGTCAAGGTCCGGATGCTGTCCCTGGAACCTCCTGGCCCGAACGGCGATGGAACCGGAGGGAAGGTCGATCTTCTTAGCAAAGGCCTTCGCCTCCTCCACCGGACAGGATCCCACGTGCCTGCCCAGCCGGTGCGTCAATGCCAGTCGGGTAGCTATTCCTGCGAGCTTGTCGCCCTCAAGTCCGAAGATGCCGTATCCAGGCCCGTACGCTGTGGCCGTGAAACCATCGCATTCAGCGGTGCAGCTGCTGAAGGCATCCGCGAACGGCAGAGTGGGATGCTCGCCTGAAAGCTCAAAAAAATAGGGAACGAGGCTCATGCCCTCCCTCCTTCGCGGGAGAACATGGCCGTTCTAACGTGATCAGTCTCTGACGCCTTCTTCACCAACGCTAATGACCGCCTCGGCCTCGGGAAGGTTAGGGGAGTCAATTAACCTTGCTATGCGCTTACCTCCCTTGCTCTTCCTCAGGTACAGGCGGTAGGTGGCAGCATGACCGACGATGTGGCCTCCGATGGGACGTGTCGGGTCCCCGAAGAACGCGTCGGGCTTGGCCGATACCTGGTTGGTAACAGCGATGACCGCATTGTTCAGGTCGCCGAACCTGAGAAGGTCGTGCATGTGCTTGTTGAGGTTCTGCTGTCTCTCGGCCAGTGCCCCCCTTCCAACATATTCCGCGCGGAAGTGGGCTGTCAACGAGTCGACGATCAAGAGCCGCACATTGAGAGCGTGGGCGAGATCCTGCGCCTTCTCCACGAGCAACATCTGGTGATGGGAGTTGAACGCTCTCGCCACATGGATCTTCTTCAGCGTCTCCTCTGGGTCCAGGTCCAGAGCGGCTGCCATCTGGACGATCCTCTCGGGGCGGAAGGTGTTCTCGGTGTCGATGATGAACACGTTACCGTCAAGGCCCCCGTCCTCGATCGGACGAGTGG
>MVPZ01000072.1 GCA_002067045.1 Methanomassiliicoccales archaeon PtaB.Bin134
GGCGGACCGTCGGGGGGTCCGCCAGCCCCAGGAAGGGGGTGATAGAGACATCATCACCGTCGGCGAAGGTCAGCGTGCTGGAGCCGTTGGAATGTGTGATCTGGACCTTCCATGTGTGCCCCATGATCAGCCCTCCCGCTCGGTACGCGTCGAGGTTCCCTGGGGAGGCATTCCGAAGCTCTTCCTCAGCTCATGCTCGATCAGGGCGCTCTTGGTGGCGAGCCCCCTTCTTCCATCGACCTCTCCGATCAGTTCCCTGCTCAATGTGATATTCAGTCGCTGCTTCATTGTGCATATATGCGCAGGTGCTGGTAGAAATAGCTCAGAAGGTTAGAGAATGAGAGAGGAAGGTGCCAGCCCGCGTTATGCCGGGCAGGACGTTGGACCGGGTTCCATGATCCTACTTGATGAACATGAGAAAGGAGATCAGCTGCAGAGGGCCTGCAGCTCCTGGTTGATCTCCTTCATGCGCCTCCTCACGAGCTCGCGGGCGCGGTCCTGCAATTCGGCGTTATCCATCTCCTCGGGGTCTCCCACCACGATCATCTGAGCCAGCTGTATCATTTTCTCACCTATGTCATTAATGTCCATATGGACATAAAGGACAATGTAATATCAGATATTTAATACATTATTGACAATTATGACATTATGGGCAATTCATCGGGCGATAGGGCGGGGTTGAGGTTCATCGGGTCCGCGAAGATCAGCGAGAACAGGCGGGTAACCCTGATCGAGGACGTCTCAGCTGTCCTCAAGGCCGAGCCAGGAGATAACGTTCTTTTCTATCTCGATGATGCTGGCCGGGTGATCCTAGAGGCAGCGAAGCGTGTCAAGGTTCACTGAGTGTTTTTCAAGGTCCTCCTGAGGCGAGGACCTTCCGGACCGGGGGAACCGCGGGGGAGCTGCAGCTCACCTGGACGGCGAGGCCGGCCTGAGGGTGGAGGTGAGGTGTTGAGGGAGGTGAGGCGGTCCTTTCGCCTCAGGACTTGGGGGTTTCTGGGTAAGTATTGGGTATCGTTTGGGTACGCTTCAGTGCCGGTATTGATCAGCGCCCTGGATCTCCCACCGAGAGAGCAACGAAAGGGCAACGAGCAAGTAGCGGATCCTGCCACCCTCTTGCAACCCCTTTGCCACCTGTTCGTTCGACCCTCGCGCGCGTGTAGACCTCTTCCATTTATTGCAGGAACAACGCCTAGATCGGAGGAAGGACCGCCTTTCATACCGGCTAAATACCGGCGAAACACCGCTGTTTCACCGCTGTTTCACCGCTACTCCCCTCGACCGCCTGGACGTTGGTGGTGATCTCGGCGGGACCAGGAATGGCCCGAGACGCCCTTCCGGTGCTGTTTTGGTGCCGTTTTGGTACAGTTCCGGAGGGTCCGGACGACCTGCAATCATCCTCTCGGTTTACACGCGGTTCACTATCATCCGTTCGGACCTGCTGGCCGTCGCCGTCTGCTCTACCGGGTTCATACTCGGTGATCACTCGGTGATCAATCGGTGCTCGCTCAGTACGGACCTCGCCATGTTCTCACGATCTGAGAATCCCTCCGAAAGTCAATTGTACCCTCCCCCGAATCGAACGGGCATGAACCTTTCACCATGCCCCAATTGTGGATACCTGAACCCTCAGGGATCGACCTATTGCGGGCGGTGCGGCGTGAACCTGATGACCTTCACGCCCCTTGCTCCGCTCCCCAGGTATGCTCCAACCAAGAACAGAAAGAAGGAGCTGATCACGATCGGCGTGGTGGTGGGGGTCATCATCGTTTTACTGATCCTGATCGCCGCGTTGATGCTTCCCGGCATGGACCAATGGCCCGAAGATGGTACTTACGATCTCCCTGCGAGCGAGCTCATTGTCCGGGACACGGACCTGTCGAGCGAATGGGAGGAGATCTCCTTCAGCGGTGAACCGGACCACGCGAATCTTCATCTGAACGGACCGGACGAGAGCTACCTCATCGTGCTCATGAACATGTACCCCTCATCGGACGCGGCGGGGGGAGTGTACGATTCCATAAGGAGCGATTACGAGTATTCCGGAGGATCTCATGACCTCGGGATCGGCAACCGGTCCTGTTATCAGAGGTTCGTCTCGGTCGATGACGGCGAGACCCTCTTCATCCTGGCGGCCTTCCAGAAAGGGAACGTGGTGGTACAGTTCGATTACTCCCCAGGATTCGGGTCGATCTCCCTATCCGACCTCAAGGACGTCGCCGAGGAACAGTACCGGAAGATACAGAATTGAACGCCACGGACCAGGACCTGAGGACCGTTCTCCGATCCAAGGAGGCGCGCGGGATCATCAACGGGGGAGCTTGGAGGAATCGCAAGACTGCGATCGAGCTCCCCCGTGCCATTGAGTCCGTGATCATCGGTCTCGCCGGCTGTCGCTCATTGCGTTTGGGCGTTAATGAACCATTCGCTGCAGCATGTTCATCCTCCGAATCATTACCCGATTCCCCACCTTCTCAGCCTTTTATACCAACTCCGCTGAAATGGTCATAGCGTGCCGATGTGCGACGATTCGACGCGCCTAGAGGAGATGACCATGCCGGAGATACGGTTCAAGATCGGCGAAGAGGACCATCGGGCCCTCTCGGAGCGGGCCAGCAGCCTGGAGATGAAGCCTTCGACCTATGCGAGATCGCTCATGCTTCGGATGTTGAGGAAGGAGACCGGAGCTGCAGGTCCTGCGACGGTGGACGCGGCCTCGTGCGGGGGGAAGTAAGATGATCCATCACGAGCCGATCGCGCTCACTCAAGCGGACGTCGACTTCCTGGCCAAGAAAATGGGGTTCAAGGACCTAGAGGAGGTCCGCCGGAAAAGGATGGAAGAGGAGGAGGCCGCGGAAAGGGCTCGCAAGGAGGCCGAGGCCAAGGAGATCCTCGAGATGATCGAGCGGCGGACCAAGGCGGAGGACGATGAGATCGCCGAGGCGCTGAAGTACCGCGTGGACCTGAGGGTCGACGGGAAGGTCCTGAAGAAGGTCAGCGGCTGGAAGGCGTTCACCTGCCCGGAATGCGGAGCCGCGCTCCCCTTCGCCCGGGAGACCCTGCTCACCGCCGTCCGGAGAGCCACCTTCACAACCGAGATGTGGTTCCCTCAGTGGTGCGGCGTTCCCCAGCTCATTCCCAAGGCCACCAGTGTGGACGCCATTCCCGCCGGCGGGGAGGTGCTGGCGGCGAGGCCCACCGCGATGATCTACAAAGGCCGCGGGAAGTGCGCGTGCGGGCACGTTGCGGAGCTCGAGCTACGCGTGGACTGTCTGCACGACGGGGAGCGCGTGGACACCTTCAAGGATTGATTCTGAACTAGGCCGAGTACGCCCTTGAGATCTCCTTGACCCGCTCGGCCTGTTATTTTTTCTTCTCACTGTCCCAATAGGGGCTTTTGCATCTTGGGCACACTTTGGGGAGCCTTGATCCATTGCGCGGGGTCCAGCCGTGCCTACAGCGCCTGCAGGAGAGGCGGGGGAGCTCCAGGCCGGGCACGGATCCCCTGAACGCCTTCCTGGGGCTCTTGATCAGGTCAATGGCCGCCACCTTCCGCCCCTCCAGGAACACGGAGAAGCGGCAGCCGCGGTAGGTCTCCACCGGATCGTAGATCACGCAGCCGGGGAACCGTTCCTCCGCCACGGCCCGGGCGTCGGGATAGGTCATCGCGCTACCGCTCGACACGCGAGCCCCTTTGCTGAGCTCCCTGAGATAGAAGGGCATGATCATTCGGAGGCGGGGTTGAAGTATATACCTATAGGTGGGGATGCTGGATATGATGAAAGTGATGGATTGATGAAATTGGACCGCCTTGCAGCGGCCTTAGGTCGTTTAGTGTTTTACCGCTCTTGATCATCACCACTCCGCCTCGATCCTGAGGTGGAGCATCATGACGAAGAGGGCCAGTTTGAATTTCTTTACCCTGTTCATTTCTATCGCCACTCGACATATATGTACGGAACGCTGGCCGGGCGCTCCAGGGAGGGGATCATTACCCGTCGACGCGGTTCACCTCTCCTCACTCATATTTATCGGTGAACTCGGTTTCGCTGCGCTGGCTTATAAGATATGGCCCTAGTCACGCACATCCATTGTAGTTAACTAGATTCGGAGGTTAACTGAGGGTTAACTGTGAATGCTCTCCCCGGGTTTGAGCAAGCCAGTAGTTGAAAGTGAAACCTCCTCGTTTTACTCCTTAGTTAACTTAGTTAAGATAGTTAACAAAAAAGAGATGAAAGGGGTTTGTTGCTTTGTCTTGTATCGTCCGAAACGGGATTTTCGAAAAACAGGGCAATTAGGCGTTCATCCAGCAACTTTCACGGATACAAATCCCCCAGTGTCCACCATTTTTTCGTCCAATCTGAGATCCGGGACCGATGGTAAGCTGGTTGGATCGGCTGCTTATGAACCGATCGTATGTCTCTGCCTTCCCGTATCGGCCTTAAATGATCACGGCATGACCGAATAACAATACCGCAGTTCGGGCGTTCCAAAGCGCTGCGTGTAACTCCAGGTGATGGATTGTCATCAATAATCATCATTCGGCCTTTGGACCGTGTCCATTTCGCCAACTCAATTATATGGCTGATCCATCAGCAGTTGGGGGCCCTTCCCTCCTCCACCGTTCCTCAAATCGAAGAGGCTATCATCAAGATTGACCGGGCATTACCTGGATAGGATGGTCTCCGGACAATGATCGCCTGGGCCAGGGTTCGAAACGACTGATGAGGAACGATTCTCAGAGCATGCCCGAGGAGATAAGCTCCTTCTTGATGTTCTCCACCGCCAACTGCGCGTCGGCCTCCTTCTTGGCCCCGGTGCAGACCATCTTGCCGGAACCGAAGAGCAGGACCACGACCTTTGGGGAATCCATGCGGTAGACCAGACCGGGGAACTGCTCCGGTTCGTACTCGACCCGGTCCAACCCCAAGGATACGGCGATGGCGTTCAGGTTGATCTCGTGCCCCAGGTCGGCCGAGGCCACGATGTTCTGGACCACGAACTCCGGCTTCTCGGCTATGGGCACCCCGGCCTGCCTGATGCTGTCCACGGTCCTGGAGACGGCATTGCCCACCTGCTCCAGGGTCTTCGCCCCGGTGCAGACCAGCTTGCCCGATCGGAAGATGAGGATGGCGGATTTGGGGTTCTTCAGTCGGAAGATAAGGCCGGGGAAGGCCTCCGGCTCGTACTCGGCCCCGTTCAATTTCAATGCCAGATCGTTAAGGTCAAGCTCGATCCCTAGGCTGGTCGAAGCGACTATGTTCTGGATGCTGATTTCCAAGGTGATCATCCTTCCGCAGTGGGCTAATCACTTGAATAATATATCAATTCGGGGCTTGGCCGATCGCATCGGGACCTCCGAACTGCGAATGATTAATCTCTTGGTCCACGTTAACCAAGGGCCATGAGCGATGACAGGCGGGCCAAGATGGTCTCGATCCGCGATGACTTCTCCATCCGCAGCGATGAATATGACGCGGAGATCGTGAGGTCCGTCCCAAATTACGTCCAAATGCTGGATTCGGCAGTGGGCTCGCTTCCCTTCGACGATGATGAGCCCGTCTGCATCTTCGACCTGGGAACTGGGACCGGGTCCCTGGCGATGCGGGTGCTGCGGCGCTTCCCCCGGTGCCGTCTCACCTGCGTGGACATGACCGAGGGAATGCTGGACAAGGCCAGGCACCGCCTTGAAGGGATGGGCGATGTGAGGTATCAGGTAAGGGACTTCTACGAGCTGGAGCTCCCGGATGGCCTGGACGCGGTGGTCTCCTCCCTGGCCCTGCATCACCTCATCACTGACGAGGACAAGCGCTCCTTCTACGCCAGAGTGTGCCGTTCCCTGAGGGCCGGAGGGGTGTTCGTCAACGCCGACGCGGTCGTCTCCTGCGACGAGTGGCTGGAAGCCCACTACAAGAGGATATGGATGGACTTCATGCGAGCCAGTATGGGAGATGAAGGGGCCAGGGCGGTCATGGAGCGCCACAGGAGGGAGGACTCCCTGCCCTGCTTCAGCGATCAGCTGAGATGGCTGTCCGAGGCGGGCTTCTCCAAGGTGGACGTGGTCTGGAAGGACCACATGGGCGCGGTGGTATGGGCCAGGAAATGAAGGTTCATCGGCTTAACGAACCGTCGGCGGCCGCGCTTCCGCAGGCAGGGGCGCGGGCACACCCGCCCAATTCACGATCATCGCCGAAATGCCGGGCCTTGATGCGGACCTAAATGGGCCTACGGACGGTCATACCGGCCCACGGTCTCAGATCATCAGCGAGCGGGCGTCCTCGAGGCGCTCGCCCAGGTAGGCGCAGGCGTCCTCCACTCCCCGATTGTAGAACGTCGGAGCGATCTCTTTCACGATCATGTCCAGCAGAAAGCCGCTGGCCAACTCTCCTATCTCCTCCTCCCTCTGCTGACGGAAGAAGTGCTGGATCGCTCTCTTCATATCCCCGATCTCTTCCTTGTCCAGCTTGATCCGGTCGTCCCTTGCCATATTCCACCTTGTCCCGGGACGGCGATGATGGCTATATCGATTTTCCGCGGGTCACTTCAGGGACGGGAGCAGCGTCTTGACGTACTCCTTGGCCTCGTCCTGGCCCTTGGGGGTAAGGGGCCCCTTCATCCCGGCCACCCCGATATGCAGCACCTCTTCCCGGACGTTCAGTCCCTCGGCCTTGGCCAGGTCCCGCAGCTTGGCCGCGGCCCCCTTGGCGGACAGTTCCCTGCTCCGTACGGCCATATCCTCCGGTACGCCCATCATGGTGTCGAACATCACTATGGGCTGGTCCTTCCAGCCCATGGCCTTGAGGTTCTTGGCGAAATCCCTGGCCGGCGAGGTCATCTTGAACCACCTGGTCGGGGATCCCAGGAATAGGATGTCCCCCTCCAGGGCCGGCCGCCCGTTCTCCTTGATGTTCATGAGGGTGACCTCGTTCCCCTCGGCCCTCAACTGTTCCGCGAGGGCCTCGGCCACCTGCTTAGTGCAACCATACACGCTATCGTAACAAACAATGCCTTTCATCGCAGGACCCTCCCTTAGGTCCGTGATGACTAGGTCTTAAGGGATGTTAAATGTAACTGTGCGCCGTCGTAGTCCGGACATTACCAAAGAAAAGGACCTGTAAGGTTCCGTGGTCACATCAGCACTTGACATGCATTATGGCCACGAAATCCTGTTCCTTGCCCTCATTGATGATCTGGATCGCATCCTGGGTGGTCTTGGCCACATAATCGAAGGACTTCATAAACTCCTTCGCTCCGAGGGTCAGGTCCATCATCCCCTTGTAACCGCACCCTATGATCACCTTCTTGGGCTTCTCCTGTTTCAGGAAATCCAGCTCCGCCTCGGAGAGGGGAATGTGGAAACCGTACTTGTAGGGGATGGAGAGCTCCTCGAAGCGCTCGGTCACACTGCCGTCCCTGTGAATTATCACGTCCATCTCGTACCTCTCGCCGTTCACGCTGATCCAGTGATAGTATCCATCCAGTGTCATGCGGGGCTTGTCTGCTTCCATGATTCATCCTCTTCCGTTGTTACACGAAGGCCATCTCTTCCGTTATAACCCTATCGCTCTTGGTCCAGAAAACAAAAAAATGTTTGAGGAAAAGGGTTTGAAGGGGGCTGATCAGAGGCCCAGCCACTGATCGACCTGGTCGCGGTTGGCGTCTATCCACTTCTGGGCCGCTTCCACCTCGTCCATTCCGCCGGCTATGTCGGCCATGATGGACTGGATGTCATCCTGGGTCCAGTTGAACCGCTCCAGAATGGCGTAGGCCTCAGGGTTGTCCTGCTGGAAACCCTCGCGGGCCAGGGAGTGCACGAACTCCTCCTCGCCGAAGACGCCCAGCGGGTCGGCCAGGTACTTCAGGTCCCACTCGGCGAAGGCCCAGTGGGGGGACCACAGGGTGACCACGATGAACTCGTCGTCCTCGTAGGCGGCAGTAAGCTCGGCGAGCATGCCCGCGCTGCTACTGGCCAGAAGGTCGAAACCCAGATCGTACTGGTCGATGGCGTCCTGGGTGTTGGTCATCATTCCCGCGCCGGGGTCGATGCCCACTATCCTGTCCTGGAACTCGCTAGAGTAGTTGGCCAGGTCGTAGATGCTGTTGACATCGGTCAGGTAGGTCGGAACGACCAGTCCAATGGCGCACCCTTCCAGGTTGATGCCCACATCATCTATGTTATCGCCATAGACGTCCCAGTAGTTGGCCTGGGTGGCAGGCAGCCAGGCGGACACGCTGATGTCCAGGTCACCGCTGGCCAGGGACTGGTACATTATGCCTGCGTCAGTGTTGATCATCTCGACATCGAATCCAGCCTCCTGGAGCACCAGGGTCATCACGTTGGTCGCGGCGATCTCGCCCTCCCAAAGGACGTACCCGAAGCGTATGGTGTCGTATTGGACGTCACCCTGCTCCCCCAGCCAGGCGTCGACCTGGTCGCGGTTGGCGTCTATCCACTTCTGGGCGGCCTCTTCCTCGCCGGTTCCGCTGGCTATGTCGGCCATGATGGACTGTATGTCATCCTGGGTCCAGTTGAACCGTTCCAATATCCCATATGCCTCGGGGTTATCCTGCTGGAAACCCTCGCGGGCCAGGGAGTGCACGAACTCCTCCTCACCGAAGGTGCCCAGCGGATCGTTCAGGTACTTCAGGTCCCACTCGGCGAAGGCCCAGTGGGGGGACCACAGGGTGACCACGATATGCTCCTCATCGGCATATGCGGCGGTCAGCTCGGCGAGCATGCCCGCGCTGCTGCTGGCCAGAAGCTCGTAGCTGTCCAGACCGTACTCGGTTATCGCATCAGCGGTGTTGGTCATCATTCCCGCGCCGGGGTCGATGCCCACTATCCTGTCCTGGAACTCGCTAGAGTAGTTGGCCAGGTCGTAGATGCTGTTGACATCCTCCAGGTACTGGGGCACCACCAGTCCGATGGCGCATCCCTCGAGGTTGACTCCCACGTCATCTATGTTCTCGCCATAGACGTCCCAGTAGTTGGCCTGTGTGGCGGGCAGCCAGGCGGACACGCTTATGTCCAGGTCGCCGCTGGCCAGTGATTCGTACATGATACCGGCGTCAACGTTAACCATATCCACTTCGAAACCGGCCTCCTCGAGCACCAGGGTCATCACGTTGGTCGCGGCGATCTCGCCCTCCCAAAGGACGTATCCGAACTGGATCGGTTCGCTCTCATCCTCTCCGTCGCCGCCCATCCAAAGGACCGCTACCGCGGCCACTACGATTATGGCGACTACGGCTATGGCGCCGATCATCAACTTCTTCTGTTTCTTATCCATTCTTTATCACCTTCTATCAGCAAGGGCCGACGACGGGTCGCCGGTCCTTTCGTTCTCAGTTATCCTAATTTCTTGCTTCCCAGGCTCTGGGTTATCCTGTCCAGTATGATGGCCAGGAGCACAACGGCCAATCCAGCCTCGAAGCCCAGGGCCACGTCCACCCTCTGGATCGCTATCAGCACGTTCCTTCCGAGGCCCGCCGCACCGATCATGGAGGCGATGACCACCATGGACAGCGAGAGCATAATGCACTGGTTGATCCCGGCCATGATGGTCGGCCGGGCCATGGGCATCTCCACCTTGGTCAGCTTCTGCAGCCAGGTGGTCCCGAAGGAGTCCGATACCTCCTTCAGCTCCTTGGGCACCTCCCTAATCCCCAGGTCGGTGAACCGCACCACCGGGGGCAGGGCGAATATCACCGTGGCGATAATGCCCGGAACGTTACCCAGGCGGAACAGTATGACCACCGGGATCAGGTAGACGAAGGAGGGCATGGTCTGCATGAAGTCCAGGATGACCTTCATGCCTTTGTTGATCCAATCGTTCTTGGCGCTCAGTATCCCGAGCGGGATGCCGGTGACCAGTGAAATGACGGCCGCTACGACCACCAGGGTCAGGGTCATCATGGACAGCTCCCACAGGCCCATGTTCCAGATCATCAGTAGGGCCACTCCGATCAATCCCGATAGCACGATCTTCCTGGTGACCAGGAGGGAGAAGATGCATATGGCCAGGATCATGGCCAGGTCCGGAAGGCTGGTCAGGAGGTCCTGGGTGGCGTTCATCAGGCCGTTCAGGAGGCTGTAGATGAAGTCCAGGAGGGGTTCCAGGTTGTCCTTGACCACATCGACGAAGCTCTCGGCATACTCCCCCCAGGGGATCTTATCGACCATCAGTTACCACCTCCGTGATGGTGCAGGTATGGAAGCACGTTCCCGGGGACGATCATGCCCTTCAGCTTCCCCTCCTCATTGATCACCGGGATCGGATAATCGGTCACGATGAGCACGGACACCAGTTCGTCCAGGGAGGTCTCCGGATTAACGGTGCGTATCTCCGTCTGGGCCGCCTCCATTATCTTGGTCTTTCCATCCTTGACCGCCTTCAGGGCGTCATCCGCGTAGAGCAGGCCCATGAAGCGGCGGTCCCGGTCTATCACCGGAACGTTGGGCAGGTTGGAGTCCCTCATGATGACCAGGGCGGTCCTCAGTCCCTGCCCGATGGTCACGGTCTGCTCCGGCTTCATCATGATGTTCTGACAGGTCAGCACCTTGTCCCGGTCCACGCCGTCCACGAAGCGGGAGACGAAGTCGTCAGCGGGGTCGGTCAGGATCTCCTCGGCCGTGCCGATCTGCACTATCCGCCCATCGTTCATCAGGGCGATGCGGTCCCCCAGCCTCAGGGCCTCCTCCAGGTCGTGGGTGACGAAGATTATGGTCTTGCGCATCCTCTGCTGGAGCTCCAACAGCTCGTCCTGCATGTCCTTCCTGATCAGGGGGTCCAGGGCGCTGAAGGCCTCGTCCATGAGCAGTATGTCCGCGTCGGTGGCCAAAGCCCTGGCCAGCCCCACCCGCTGCTTCATGCCGCCGCTCAGCTGGGAGGGGAACATGCCCTCATAGCCCTTCAAGCCCACGTTCTCGATGGCCTTCATGGCCGCGGCGACCCGCTTCTCATGGTCCACCCCCTGCACCTCGAGGCCGAACGCCACGTTGTCGAGAACCGAACGGTGAGGCAGCAGGGCGAAGTTCTGGAACACCATGCCGATGCGGTGCTTGCGGAACTCCCTGAGCTGGTTGCGGTCCATCTTCAGGACGTCCTTGCCGTCGATGATGACCTCCCCGGCGGTCGGTTCCACCAGGCGGTTCAGGCAGCGCTCCAGGGTCGACTTTCCGCTTCCGGAGAGCCCCATGAGCACGAACAGCTCCCCCTGCTTGACGCTGAAGTTGATGTCGTACAGGCCGACGGTGGCCCCGGTGGCCTTCAGGATCTCATCCTTGGTCGAACCGGACGCCATCGATCTCAGCACCCTTTCCGGGCTGTGGGAGTTGAACACCTTGGACAAACCCTTCACCACGATCTTCTCTTCCCCTTCCTCGGCCGTCCCGGCCCGAGGGATGTCCTCAGGGTCCTTGCGGTTGAGGCTTATGAAGAACTCCTGCAGGGAGTTCCTCACCGGGAAGGTGAGGGCGTGCAACCCCTGGTCAAGTTTGTCCTCGACCCGGCCCACTTCTCTTTTCACGACACCGATCCGCCCCTTCAAGGAGCGCTTCGGCAGGTCCGCCTCCTTTTCCTTAAACACAGATGATACGCTCAAATCAAACACCAATTATATACTACGGATAAAAATATATCCGAAATTTAGTAATCGCAATTGTCTTAAAAAAGCCCATCATAAATATAATTTTCCCATGTGATTAGCATGATAATCATATATTAAAATGCAGTAAATAAAAGTATTATATGGCATAAATGAACGTGTTGGCAAGGACCCGAATTACTTCTGCAAAAAACAAATACAGAAAATATAGTAAATATAATAAAATATGAAATAAAAAAGGTTTGAAATCGCTCAGGAGGTGGCCTTCACCCGCTGCTCCTGGGTCATGGCCGCGAGTTCCTTCACCCTCTTCAGCTCCAGCTTGAGCCCCTTGGCCACGCGCTTTCCGTAGTCCTGGTCCGCCAGGAAGAACAGGGCGGCCTGCCGGTACTGTATGCGCTCCTCCGCGCCGCCGAGATGCCCTACGATGTTGCTGATCAGATGCTTGCGGTCCTCGTCGCTCATGACCTTCGAGTACAGGGTTCCGGCCTGCACGAAGTCAGAATTGGGGTGGTCATGGCGCTGCCGTGCGGCCTTCCCCTTGAGCTCGAACGGAGGTTCCGCGGCCCACAGGTCCGGAGTTGGTCCATTGAAGGTGTTGGGGTAGTAGTTCGGACCGCCGCCGCCGTTCTCCCCGGTGTTCATGGGGCCGTCCCTCTGGTAGTTGTTGACGGCGGTACCCTTCGCCTGGTTCACCGGGATGAGGTGGTAGTTCGCCCCCAGGCGGTGGCGGTGGGTGTCGTGATAGGAGAACAGTCGGCCCTGGAGCAGCTTGTCCGGGGAAGCGGCTATGCCCGGCACGAAGTTGGCTGGCGAGAAGGCCGACTGCTCCACCTCCGCGAAGTAGTTGTCCGGGTTGCGGTTCAGGACCATCCTTCCGAGGGTCATCGGCGGAATGTCCCCGTGCGGCCACACCTTGGTTATGTCGAACGGGTCAAAGCGGTACTTCTCCGCCTGCTCCGGGGTCATGATCTGGACCTCCACCTTCCAGGATGGGAAATCGCCCTTCTCGATGGCATCGCTGAGGTCCCTGGTGGCGTGATCGGGGTCCTTCCCCTTCATCTCCTCCGCCTCCGCGGCAGTTAGGTTCTTGATGCCCTGCTCGGTCTTGAAGTGCAGCTTGATCCAGTAGTGCTGCCCCTTCTCATTGTACCACTTGTAGGTATGGCTGGTATAGCCGTTCATGTTCCGGTAGGTGGCCGGGGTGCCCCGGTTGGAGAACAGTATGGTGACCTGATGCATGGACTCCGGGGTCAGCGACAGGAAGTCCCAGAACATGTTGGGGTCCTTGAGGTTGGTGGCCGGGTTGCGCTTCTGGGTATGTATGAAGTCAGGGAACTTGATGGCGTCCCTGATGAAGAACACCGGGGTGTTGTTCCCGACCATGTCATAGTTGCCGTCCTCGGTGTAGAACTTCACCGCGAACCCCCTGGGGTCCCTTTCCGAGTCCGCAGAACCCTTCTCCCCTCCCACGGTGGAGAAGCGTACGAACACGTCGGTCCTCTTGCCCAGCTTGTTAAGGAACTTGGCCTTGGTGTACTTGGTCACGTCCGCGGTGACCTCGAAGTACCCGTAGGCTCCGGCCCCTTTGGCGTGGACCACCCTCTCAGGTATCCTCTCGCGATCGAAGTGGGCCAACTTTTCGATGAGGTGCACATCCTGAATTAGCGTGGGACCGTTCCGTCCCGCGGTCACGGAGTTCTGGTCGTCATCAACAGGCTTTCCGAAGTTCTCGGTCAGCGTCCGCTTCTTGGGAGCCTTCTTAACCATGTTGATAATATCGATGCGCACAGGTAGATATTGATTGCTGAGCGCGGGGACAGGGAGGGACGCCTCGCCATCATCTATGGCCCGGCGGCGGCCTTCCTCTACCCAAAACGCCGATGCAGGGTGCTTAATATAAATAGTAGTAACTACTTTGCTAATTCCGTGGCAAGGGTCAGCTGATCTTTGTTTACACAAATAGGTAGATTAGTAATGTACGGAAGACAGAGGTCGGGCGGATACAACCGCCCTAGAAACGACGGGCCCCGCGAGATGCACGATGTAGTTTGTTCCGACTGCGGAGCAAAAACCCAGGTTCCTTTCAAACCGACTGAGGGCAGGCCTGTTTACTGCAGGGACTGCTTCCAGAAGCACAAGCCGAAGGACAGGTTCTAAACCTGAATTAAACCAACAAACCACTTCCTTTTTCCTTAACCGGTTTTTCACATCAACTTGCTGACGTAGTGCTGGGTCATCTGTTCCTGGTCCATGCCGACCTTCCTTTCGGCCATTTCCATCAGCGGTTCCCGCAGCGAACGCAGGGCGGCCAGTCTCCTTTCGAGCTCCTTTTCGTCGAAGGCCTTGTTGATCATGGCCTCGGAGATGGCTGCATCGATACCATCGGGCAGCTCCGCCAACTCCAGTAAATATTCCAGCTTCCACTTGGCCGGAGGGACGAACTGCCGGTTCAGGGCGAACAGCAGGTCCGTCACCAGCTCGATCCCGAAGTCCAGACAATGATGCGCTGCCCGCATATCCCCCCGCTCCCTCCAGACCTCGGGAAGGGATGGGTATCCCTCTCCAGGGAAGATGTACCACTGGAGGAGCATGACCTGCAGGACCGTCCGGTCCTTCCAATCCGTTTCGGACATGTGAACTATGTCCCGGATAAGCGCGCCCGCGCGACCCTCGCGATCATAGGCAAGGCGGCAGTGCGACAGGTCCCAGCGGAATATCTCGTTCCGCTCGTGCGCGGTGAAATGTTCGAGCGTGTGGACCTCCAGGTCGATATCCAGGCGGCCCTCGGAGGCATCCTTCACGAACGAGGCGATCCCATCCCGGGCCTGTCGGCTCTCCTCGTATAGCAGGGCGATGATGTCCAGATCGGAAAAGCAATCCATCCTTCCCCTGGCCAGACCTCCGATGTAGATGACCGCCGCGACCTCCGGCGTTCCCTTGAGGCGCGCGGTCAGAGCGTCGGCCGTCTCCGTTGCCCGCCTGGTCCACTCGACGTCCCCCTGCCACATGGAACCCAGGAGGTCCATAACGATTAATATCGCTTTTCATCGGCATATCTAGCCTTGGGAAATCATATTATAGCCCAGTCAAAAATATTAATCATAACAGGTGGGGAGAATGCCTGTTAACGGAGGTGAGCTTTTGATCATGAGAAAACAAATCGCATTCCTGATCATGGCCGCGATGCTATTTTCCATCGTCGCTGGCACGATCGGAGAGCAGACCGAGGCGGCGGAGCCTGAGCCGGAATGGGTGGCCGGAGCGCCCCTGGCCTATCCCATATACCTGGCGGCCTGGGTGCAGGACGCGGACAACAACATGTACATCTTCGGCGGGAGGTCCAGCCTGACCAGCCCCGAGACCGACAATGCCAGCCGATACGATCTGGACACTGGCGAGCACGTGCGTTTGGCCAGCATGCCCCAGGGCGTCTCGGGCGCCGGGGCGGCCATCGGCGATGACGGCAGGATATTCGTCATAGGCGGCCGAAACGCCTCCGATCCCGCCGTGTACCTGGACCTGGTGCAGATATACGATCCGGCCACTGACAGCTGGGAGATGGGCGCCCCCATGCCCGAAGGGGCGACCGTGTTGAACGCATTGTCCATGTCGGACGGCCTCATATACGTTATCGGAGGGACGAATTTCGGCGGAGTGACCGGGAACGTGCAGATATACGACCCGGCTGCCGACAGCTGGTCCTTGGGATCGGACATGGTGGTCCCGTGCTACGCTGGCTCCGCCATTGATACCGGCGGTTCCATCCTTTATCTGGGCGGTTCCAATCCCGATTTCATTACCACGTATCAGCATGTCCTGGTCTACAGCCAGGGGGACGACTGGTGGTGGACCCATTCCATGGAGCTTCCGGAGAAGATCGCCTCGGCCAGCTCCATAGTGGCCCAGGACCTCATGGTCTACATCACCGGCGGCGGGCGCGGTGACAACGCCTACGGCACCAACTGGGGGGGCGTGACCGGCTGCTACGCCCTGGACCTGTCCACCGGGGACTTCCTGGAACTGCCCGAGATGTCCGTGGGCCGCAAGTACCACATGGCCGGAACCGATTCCCAGGGCAACATCGTGGTGCTGGGTGGGTACACCTACGATCCCTCGATCGGATACTTCACCACCACCTCGGTGGAGAAGCTGAGGGTGATGGACCTGCAGGTGGAATCCGCTGACGAGGTCGGGAGCGGGGAGGTGCTCACGGTCAAGCTGGACCTCAACCTGGCCTTCGCCCCCTACGAAATGATGGAGATCAGCGTCCGCCTGAAGAGCTCCGACGGGGCTTTCGTGGAGCATTACATGCTGAGGGGCTATGTCGCAGAAGGCTCTCCGGCCTACTGCCGCCTTTCGATGCCGCAGGACCTTCCCAGCGGGGATTACGTGGCCGAGTTCTACAAGGTGTACCCCTACAACTACTGGGGCAGCCGATCCATTTACCTGACGGACGTGGAGTTCTCCGTGGTCCATCAGCCCTCGATCGGCGAGAGGATGGATTCCCAGCAGGGGGCCATTGACGCCCTGCAGGACCAGGTAGAGGGGCTGCAGGAGGACCTGTCCGCGGCCGACGACAAGCTGGGTTCCATGGCCACCAACCTGCTTTTGGTGATGGTCCTGGTCATAATCGCGGTGATCGTGGCCGTGGTGGTGCTGTTCTTGTCCCTCAGAAGGAAGTCCTAGTGCGACCCAAACCCTTTCCCGTCACCTTTTTCCGTTCTCCACCAGGTCCAGGCACTTCCGGTAGGCGTCCTCGCTCACCTTGGTGCTCACAAACTCTGGCTCAAGCTCCAGCTCTCGGAACTTGAACTCCTGCCCGAACTCCCTGGCCCGGTCCCTCCACCCTTCGTCGCACCCCAGGCCGGTGTCTATCAGCAGCATGCGGTTGTACCCGGCCATCTCGAAGAGCATCCTGAGCATCTCCAGGTCCCCGTACTCCGTGCCGCGGGCCATCTCCATCTTGTTTATCAGCAGCTTCCAGTTGTCCGCCCAGGCCGGGGTCAGGTAGAACACCCCCGCGTAGCGCCTGAGCAGCTTCAGGTATCCGTCGGTGCCCCCCAGGGGCACGGCTATGCAGTCGTCCACTATCCGCCCCTGGTCGTCGGTGAGGATGACCACGGGCGTCTGGACGCCCTCGAACAGCACGTTCATGTCCTTGAAGGCGTTGCCACAGAGGCCGTAGAACAGCAATATGGTGGCGCAATGCCCGTCCAGGACCCGGGCTGACCTGGCGACCTCCTTCCCCAGCTCCTTGGGCTCCTCGTGCAATCCCATCGACTTCATCCAGATGAGCACGGAACGGCCCTCGCTCTCCCCCAGCGAGGTGAGGTCAGACTCGTTCAGCAGGCGCATGGACAGCCCCTTCATCCGCATCTTGCGGACCAGGCTGGCCGAGTGCTCGTCCTCCACCACGAAGATATCTGACAGTCCGCGATCCCTGCTCAGCAGGTAGACTATCTCGTCCTCCAGCACCGGGCATCCCACGATTGCCAGCCTGCGGTCCCCGGTCATCATATCCCCCGGTCCTTCTCGATGGCGCCCTTGACCCCCGATAGGCCGCCTGCCATGGAAGCCTCCATGGCCTCCAGCCTCCTCTGCAGGTCCCGGAGCAGCGCGCTCTGAACTCTCAGTTCCTCCAGCATCCGCTCCAGGAGTATCTCCTCTTTGGCTTCCATCATTCCTTGGAAGAGTTGGCATTCACTAAATAGTTTGCGAGTCCCTTCTCCGAATCATTATTATGCTGCCTAGGGGCATGCTATGAACGGTGGTCGCTTGGACGTCGTATTCATGGGAACCAACGGCTGGTACGATACGGAGACGGGGAACACCCTGAGCATACTGGTCCGCTCCAAGGAGATGAACGTGGTGCTGGACGCCGGCGGCGGGCTGCACAAGCTGGACCGGTACGCGGACCTCTCCAAGCCCACCGTCATCATGCTGTCGCACCATCATCTGGACCATCTGATCGGCTTCCATCAGCTGGTGCGATTCCGGTTCCAGGACCGGGTCACCGTGGTGGGCATCATGGGCACCCACAACATCCTGCATGAGCTGCTGCGCGATCCCTTCTCCGTGCCCATGGGGCTGCTCCCCTACAACATAGAGGTCCTGGAGGTCAAGGAGGGCGTGCACGAGCGGCCGTTCCGCTTCCACAGCCGCCTGCTGTTCCATTCCTCCCCCTGCCTGGGCTACCGCCTGGAGCTCGACGGGAAGGTGATCGCCTTCTGCACGGACACCGGGCCGTGCAAGAACACCGTGGAGCTTGCCCGCAACGCCGACCTTCTGATCACCGAGAGCTCCTTCCGCAGCGGGGAGAGCAGTGACCTCTGGCCGCATCTCACCCCCGAGGACGCCCTGGAGATCAAACGGGCCGCGGGCGCCAAGCGCCTGGTATTGACGCACTTCGACGCCTACAAGTATCCCAAAATTGAGGATAGGGAGGAGGTGGGCGAGCGGTATCCAGGCCAACTGACCATATCCAAGGACGACATGGTCCTGGAGCTATGAGGGAAAGACATAAGGCCCGAGGCACGATTGCCTTGGCATGCTCCTGAAAGCGGAAGGGGTGGGCAAGGCCTTCGGTCCCAAGGAGGTCCTCAAGGAGGTGGACATCCAGATAGAGCTGGGGGACCGCATCGGGCTGGTCGGGCGCAACGGTGCCGGCAAGACCACCCTGATCAAGCTGCTCATGGGTCAGATCAAACCGGACCTGGGCACCCTGACCATACGCACCAGCAAGATCTGCCATCTTTCGCAGTTCGTTGAGGTGGACCACTCCGCCTCCGTGGATTCCACGGTGGGCTTCGTCAGCGAGGAGGTGTCCCCCCTGCGCAAGAGGGCCGCCGAGATCGAGGAGGTGATGGCCTCCGGAGGGGATTCCGACACGGACTGGAACGCAATTTCCTCCGAGTACGCCTCCATTCAGGAGGAGCTGGCCAGGCTCTCCCCCCAGAAGACCAAGGGCAAGGCCATGGACATCCTGGAGGGGTTCGGGATGGAGAACAAGGCCCAGGGGAAGATGGGCGAGCTGAGCGGGGGCGAGCGCACCAAGGTCATGCTCTCCCGCGTCCTGGCCCAGGCCGAGCAGTCCGACCTGGTGTTCCTGGACGAGCCGACCAGCCATCTGGACATCGAGACGGTGGAGTGGCTGGAGGACCAGCTTCTGAAGCTGAAGGGGGCGGTGATCATCATCTCCCACGACCGCTATTTCCTGGACAACGTGGCCACCCGAATTATCGAGCTGGAGAACGGCCGCCTCACGCACTACTCGGGCAACTACTCGGTGTTCATGGAGAAGAAGGCCCTGGACCGCGAACGGCTGATGCAGGCCCACGAGAAGGCGGTGCGAGAGAAGGAGCGCCAGGAGCGCATCGCCGACGAGCTGCACAACAAGTACAAGTTCAAGTCGTATCACAAGACCAGGGAGAAGATGGCCGAGCGGGTGGAGGTCCCCGACCCCCCGGTGCAGGAGAAGGACCTGCAGGTGCGCATATACGCCCTCGGGAAGTCAGGAAAGAACGTCATCACCGCCAAGGAGCTGGAGGTGGCCAGGGGGAAGCGCAAGGTCCTGGACAAGCTGGACCTGGAGCTGGAGAAGGGGGACAAGCTGGGGATATTCGGTCCCAACGGCAGCGGGAAGACCACCCTGCTGAAGGCGCTGCAGTCCAAGCTCCCTTACCTGGGAGAGCTGAACGTGTCCCCCGGGGTCAAGATCGGTTACTACGCCCAAGAGCACGACCTGCTGGACCCCGCTCTCACCGCGGAGCAGCAGATGAAGAGGACCCTGGGGCAGCAGACCACGGAGGCCCGGGCCATCCTGGCCCGGCTGCTGCTCACCGGGAAGGACGTGGAGCGCCCGATAAGCACCCTTTCCGGAGGAGAGCGCGCCAGGTTGGCCTTGGCCATGCTGCTGGCCCAGCACAAGAACCTTCTGATCCTGGACGAGCCCTCCAACTATCTGGACATACCCAGCAAGGAGGCGGTGGAGGAGGCCCTGCGCGAATACACAGGCAGCCTGATCGTGGTCACCCACGACCGTTACCTGCTGGATGCGGTATGCACCAAGGTGGGGGAGCTGCGGGCCGGCAAGCTCAACGTGTTCAACGGCACCTACTCCGAGATGAAGGGCCGGCAGAAGTTCTCCCAGGGCATAGAGGTGGCCGAGGTGTACAAGGCCGTTTCCGGGTTCAAGGACTGGGTAAGCGGGGTGAGCTACAAGGCCGGGGACAAGGTGACCATCGCCAAGACGGAACTGGAGAACTTCCGCTGGGCCCTGGACACCGGCAAGCTGAAGAAGGTCGGAGGGACCGAACTTAAGAAGGTGCGCAAGCCCCCGGCCCCGGAGGGGGAGTGAATGGCCGACGATCATGATGCCGGGACCCCCCGGCCCTCGCAGTTCCCGGCAGCGGAGAGGCACCGCCTGGTGGATGAGGACCGCCGGCGCCGCCAGCCCTTCGAGCTGATCATCTCGCGGATGGGGCTTCGGCCGGGTGAGGGGGTCGCCGACCTCGGCGCGGGGATCGGCTACCTCTCCATACCCCTGGCTGACGCCGGGGCCCGAGTGGTGGCCTTGGACCTCCAGCAGCAGATGCTTGACGGCATCAGGGAGAGGGACGGTGGCTCGGAGCGCATCAGGCTGGTGCGGGCCGAGCTGCCCTCCATACCCCTTCCGGACGCCTCCCTGGACCGGGTGCTCATGGTCAACGTCTTCCACGAGGTGGAGGACAAGCCCGCCCTGGTTCGGGAGATCTCCCGCGTCCTCCGGCCGAACGGAAGGGTGTCCCTGGTGGACTGGCAGGCCAGGGAGACCGGGAGGGGGCCGCCCATGCACGAGCGGGTGCCCATGGAGATCGCGCCCACCCTTTTCCCCGGGTTCCGGAAGGTGCGCGGTCACGACGACCCCAACTACTACCACCTGGAGCTGGTGAGGGAGTGAGCGGGCGGGAGGCCTGGGACCGCCTCTACGCCGGCCAGGGCCGCCCCTGGAAGGGGATGGCCGATGAGGTCGTTCCGCTCTCTGGCACGGTCCTGGAGCTGGGGGTGGGGAACGGGAAAGGGCTTTCAGCCCTCACCGGGGCGGCCTCCCCGGTGGGACTGGACATCTCCCGCCCCGCCCTCCGCTCCTGCCAACTCCATTTCCCCATACCCCTGGTGCAGGGGGACGCGCGCCATCTGCCCTTCAAGGACCGTTCCTTCAACGGGGTCTCCGCCTCGCACGTGCTGGGACATCTCACCTCCGCCGGCCGGGAGATGGCTGCCAGGGAGATCGTCAGGGTGCTGCGGCCGAACGGGCTTCTGTACCTCAACGAGTTCGGGGAGCAGGACATGCGCTGCGGGAGGGGATCGGAACCTGAGCCCCGGACCTTTGAGCGGGGGAACGGGATAATCTGCCATCATTTCATCGATGGGGAGTTCCGTGAACTGTTCCCGTCCCTGCGCCTGGAGAGGGAATGGGAGAGAAGGGTGGACAAGCGCTACCACGGCCGCGCCGAGGTAAGGCAAGAGCGGCGGGCACTCCTGGTCCGGTGAGGGCGTTCCCTTTATCTATCATTCCGGGGGTTGAGGTGGAGATGAACGCCTTCGGCATGCCCGCCCTCATCGAGTTCGACAGCGTCAGACAGAATCTGGAGCTGGGCCGGGAGCTGGGACTGGACTTCGTGGAGCTTAACATGAACCTGCCCTACTCCTTCCCGGAGAACATCGATCCCCGGGAGCTGAGGTCCGCCGCCAGGGAGGGAATGGCCTTCAGCGTGCACCTGCACGACGAGCTGGACCTGGGCTCCCTGCACTCCGCGGTGCGCAGGGGGCACCTGTCCCGGTGCGAGGAGGCCTTGCGCTGGGGATCGCGGAACAACGTCTTCCTGCTCAACCTGCACCTGAACCCCGGGGTTTACTTCACCCTGCCCGACCGGAAGGTCTGGGTGTACGACCGCTACGTGGAGGAGTACATCAGCGCCCTGAACGACTCCTTCTCCCGCCTGTCCTCGCTGGCATCCGGCCTTGGTATGAAAATATGTGTGGAGAACACCGGTCATCTCGCCCTGCCGTACATGCGCAGGGCGGTGGGCTCGCTGCTGGACCTGGATGGCGTGGGGCTATGCTGGGACATAGGCCACGACGCCCGTTCCGGATGGATGGAGAGCGATTTCATGATGGGGAACCTGGAGCGGGTTTGGCACATGCACTTCCACGATTACGACGGAAGGAGCGACCATCAGCTTCCCTTCACCGGGACCGTGGACTGCCCCCGCTTCCTGGACATCGCCCGGGAAAGGGGGATGTCCCTGCTGGTGGAGGTCAAGACCGAGAAGGCCCTGCGCAGGGCCGTAGGCGACCTGCGGGCGAGGGGCTACGCCGCTCCCACAAAGTCAATAAAATGACCTAAATGGTCATATAACTAGGATGGAAAACTGGCTCCCCCCAACTAGCCAGATGTTTTACGGTTATTTTTCTGTTGCAATCATTTATAACATGCAAGCCCCATTTCCAATCGGGTGATCACAATGGTAGCGATACCGGAAGAAGTACTCAAAGTGCTGAACGACGACGCGTCGGTCAGGGTCCTAGCTACGAAGTCAAAGAGCGGCGATGTGCACGCCATCCAGGTCGGAAGCTTGAAGGCTCCCGCCCCGGACACCATCATCGTCGGCGCCATTCTCATGAAGCGCACCGGGAAGAACCTGGAGGCGATGAAGGAGAAGGGCGAGCTGGTCTCCATCCTCGCCGGGTCCAAGACCACCTCCTACGAGGTGCGGGCCAAGGTCAAGGATTACGTGACCTCCGGGCCGATCTTCGACCAGATGAACGCCGCCTTGGAAAAGATGGGGCTGAAGGCCGCCGGGGTCTGGGTCCTGGGCGTTCAAGAGGTCTGGAACCAGAGCGCTGGGTACAGCGCCGGCTCCAAGATGGTCTGAACGGGCCTCAATCCTTTAAACGCACGCGCACGGAATCGGCGTGCGCGTGCAACCCTTCTGTTTCAGCCAGCAATACCGTGGCCGGGGCCAGCATTTTAAGCGTCCCCTTGCCCAGCATCTGCACCGAGGACCTCTTCATGAAGTGGAGCACGTCCAGCCCTGAGTGCACGGCCGCGTTCCCGGCGGTGGGCAGCACGTGGTCCGTGCCGGTGGTGTAGTCCCCGCAGGCCACCGGTGAGTCGTGGCCCAGGAAAATGGCCCCCGCGCCGTCGATCAGGGGTAGCAGGGACAGCGGATCGCGCACCTGCAGCGAGATGTGCTCTGGAGCGATGCTGTTGCACACCTCCGCGCCTTCGGTCAGGTCCCCGACCACCATGTACCCGCTGTTCCTCATGGAGGACACGATGTTCTCCCGGCGAGGGCTGGCCGCGGCCAGCTCTCGCAGCAGCCTTCCGACCTTGGCCGGCAGCTCAGGGTCGTCGGTGACCAGCACGCAGGCGGAATCGGGACCGTGCTCGGCCTGCGCCAGCACGTCCGCGGCCACGTTCTCCGGTATGGCGGACGAATCGGCCAGCACCGCTATCTCGCTCGGACCGGCCGGAAAGTCCATCTCCGTCTCCTGGCGCAGCAGGACCTTGGCCGCGGTCACGTACAAGTTCCCCGGACC
>MVPZ01000073.1 GCA_002067045.1 Methanomassiliicoccales archaeon PtaB.Bin134
CGACGGGGTCCTGGAGCTCCGGTTCGACGAGGAGCTGAACCGGCGCATGCGCATAAGGAACATGAGGGGCTGCATAACATCGTCGCAGTGGATACCTTACGAGATAAGGCAGGTACAGCAGCCGGGGGAAGGGCAATCGCTACTGGAATGGAGATAGGCCCCCCTATGTTCTTTATCCGTTCCTCGGAGGGGGGATTTGGCTGGGGTCAGGCCATCCATGGCAGGCCCTCCATCCCTCCGTTCTTTTAACGACAGGCCATTACTCGAATTCCTCAGCGGCCATGGTCCCATAGATAGAGGCTTTGAAGCTCTCCATGTTCTGGGCGGTGGCGCGGACGTAGAGGTCGCACTGGTCCTTCGGTCGCACTACCAGCTTCTTCTTCTGGCAGTAGACCATCCCTTCGTTCACGCCTGCCTCGGGTCGCTTGTCAGAGAACAAGCAAGAAAAGCAAACACTGCGGTCTTTTGACACCGTGGCTGCTCAAGGAATCGGGCTATTTATTCCTTCTGCCGTCAGAAGTCTGCTAGCTAAGAACACGGTGAGGTCCTGGACGTTCAGGAGGCCGATCCTGCCGAGATTGATGACGCAGAACGGACAGGGTGCCAGCAGCAGCTGCGCCCCCGCTCTCAGCGCGGCCTGGACCTTCCTACCGGCCATGCGCTCGGCGACATCGGGCCGGGCTGATGCCACACCGCCGCCCCCTCCGCAGCAATCATCCTCCAGACCTGTGTTGACCACCTCTACCCCAGGGACCATGTCCAACAGGTCCCGGGCCATCTCCAGGGTATGGGGGCCCACTATCCTCGCAAGGTGGCAGGGGCTGTGAAGCGCCACTTTTATCGGGGGGGAGCTGGGATCGAAGCTGCTGCGGCAAAGGCGTCCGCTGCCATGGATGTGCTCGATGATGTGCTGGGGGTCCAGGCCGTAGCGTTTTCGGAGCTGGACGGTGCAGCCGGGGCAGGAGGTCACGACGGTATCGAAGCCCCGGAACAGGGCCCTATTATGGGCCTCCACTCTAGACAGACGCTGCTCGTCACCGATCTTCTCCAGCGGTGAGCCGCAGCAGGCCCACCCCTGGGGTGCGAAAGGCCTTCCACCCACTGCCCTTATCAACGACAAAGAGCTCGTTATTCCCTCAGGATATCGTCCATGTCCGATGCATCCGGGGAAGAACAGCAGGTCCCCCGTTGACGGTACATCGGTCACAGGTCCAGATGGCAGTACCGTCCGCAGCGTCCTGTCCATGTTGGCCAGCATGCGCTCCTGGCCCTCCGGGCGGGTATGATCCCGGTACAGCAGGCGCCTCACCTGAACAAGCGCCTCAGGAAGGGGTAGCGCCGAGGGGCATACCGTGGCGCAACGGGCGCATGTGGTGCACAGTTCCAGCGGCGATCTCAGGGCTGACAGCTCCTCATTGAAACGTGGACCCTCGACGGCTAGGCGGCGGGGGCCGGGGAACCTGTCCCGCCCCTCCTGCAGTAGCACAGGGCATTCCCTCACGCACGCCCCGCACTTCATGCACCCGTCGATGGTGCGGGAGGTCACAGTGACTCCCCCACCATCTCGGCGATCGTCAGAGAGGACGACGCCACATGCCCCAGCCCCTTGCCCAGCGGATAGGACAGGCCAGGGCAGGCGGAGCCAGCGACCCAGACGTTCTGCATGACGGACCCGTCCTTACGTATGGCCCTTCCATCGTGGTTGCGGATGCCTGCGGAGAGAGCTGATGTCAGGGCGGTCGACCTCAGCGATCCGGTCACGCATTTGTCGATGGCGAGATCGAAGACGGGATCGTACGGCCCATCACAGCCCACCTGAAGTCCACCAGACACGATGTTGCCGGTGGCCAGGACCAAGGCTCTGAAACGGATGGTGCCCTCACGTAACCCTGACATTATCCTGACCTCCTGCAGGCCATCTCCCTGAGCAACCGAGCCAATGATCTGCCGGTCCCTCAATAGACGGCAGCCAGAGTCGAGGGCACCATGTTCCAGGCACGCCTGCAGCCTTCTCCCGGGGTTGGACAGCGGGGTGGCCGCCTCCCTGACGAAGCGGCCCGAGGACCTCTCCAAGATCGAGAGCGCCAGGTCGTGGCGCGGACCTAGGAACAGAGGCGGGATTATCACCGTTTCCTCGTCCATCTCCGAGATGGTCTCCGCCAGCTCCTCGACCGCCACCCTGGACTCCCTGGTAATGGTAGGGCCCCCGCCGGCGTCGATGGAGGTGGGCAGGCCCAGATCGGCCCAGTAGGGTCGACAATCCCCGAGGAAGTCATACTTACCGACCATGCGGCACAGGAGGTCTGGATCGAGGTCAGTATTTCCTTTGAGGCCGAGCACGGCCGTCCTCTCGGGACCGGTGCGGAGCCAATCGTGCGGGGACGACAGGTCCTGCCGCATGATGGAGCCTAAGCTGGTTATGCCCTCCTCCCTTCCTGGATTCGACCCGAACAGGCCATAGGCCGCTCCCAGCCCCCTCAGGAGCTGGGTCACTTCCTTCCTTCGGGGCACTCCGGAGAGGGAGGTCCGGGAGGTGGACAGTGAGGTGCTGGTGGCGCCTCGGGAGACCATGCACACGTCGTACCCGCGCCTCGCCAAGAGGGTGGAGGCAAGGCAGCCTGCAGCCCCGTTGCCAACCACCAACACGTCGCAGCTGGTCCCCGGTAGCTTCACCCTACCCCTCCCATGTGTGGTCGATGCCATGCGATCTGAACAGGTGGGCCTTGAACGCCTCCTGACGTACCTGCTCGCCTCTCAGCACAGGGGCGATGCCCTTCCACCTCTCCGCAAGAAAGCGATCGATCTCCTTTCTCGGTTCACCGACGTCGAGCGCGGACGCCATGCGGAAGACGCAC
>MVPZ01000074.1 GCA_002067045.1 Methanomassiliicoccales archaeon PtaB.Bin134
GCATCGCTCATCTTGTAGAGGTTCAGCAGCCTCTCCAGCCTCTTCCTCTCCATTCTCAGCCGTTTTTCCTTATCCCGCTCCTCCACCGCCTTGCGCACCTTGTGGGCCAGGTCGGAGTACTGGGATCTGGGGTCCCCTCCCTTCTGCACGTAGAAGTCGGCACCGCTGTTCAGGGCGTCGATGGCCACCTCCTCCCGGCCCCTGCCGGTGAAGAGGATGAACGGGACATCCATCCCCAGGGACCTCACCTTCTTCAGCAGGCTGAGGCCGTCCAATTCGGGCATTTGATAGTCAGATACCACCGCCTGGAAGTCCCCCTCGGCAAGGGCATCGATGACCTTTGAACTGTCCTCCATGACGGTGACCCTCATCCCGTGGAAAGTCTCGAGGAACTGCTTGCTTATGTCCAGTATGGACGGCTCGTCATCAACCATGAGCACGTCCAACGGTCTGTTGGTGGGCGAGGGGGGCATGGACGGTATCAATCAAGATACCCTGACATAATAATGTGCGCACCTGGTTCGCATGAAATGAAACGAGCGGGTCAAGAGGATGATATACATGGGCGTCGATGGCCTATCCATGAGGTACCGCACCCTGGACCACACCGCGGACGTGATGGTGGAGGCCTTGGGGGGATCCCTGGAGGAATGCTTCGCCAACGCGGCCTACGCCCTCACCGACCAGATGGTGGATGCCGACCAGGTGCGCCCCCTCGAGACCAGGGAGGTCCTGGCCGAGGGGCATGACCACGAATCCATGCTGTACAACTTCCTCTCCGAGCTGCTGTTCTTGTTCGATGTCAGTGGGCTCCTGTTCTCGGACCTGTCGGTGCGCTTCCTTGGTAACAAGGTCATCTGCCAGGCCCGGGGCGAGGTCTTCGATCCCGGGCGCCACAGGCCCAAGAAGGAGGTCAAGGCCATCACCTACCACATGATGGAGGTGGACCCCGTGCGTCCGTCGGTGAGGGTGGTGTTCGACATATGATAAGGGCCGGTGAAGCGTTATTTAGATAAGGGGAGCCTCCTTTATGCCAACACCGCATTTCTGGACGTGATAGGGTGGAGTTCGACATCATGGACGAGGCGTTCCCCTTCGAGGGGAAGGTGTTCGTTTCCGACCTGCAGGGGCCGGTCACCGCCAATGACAATGCCCGAGAGCTCACCTCCGCCCTGATCGAGAACGGCGACAGGTTCTTTCAGGCCGTCAGCCGGTACGAGGGCGTCCTGGCCAACATAGTCCGGAAGGACGGGGTCAAGGCCGGGGACACCCTCCGCCTCATACTCCCCTTCCTGAAGGCCTACGGGGCCACCGATTCATCTCTATTGCGCATGTCCCGGGAGGGATTGCGAACGGTCCCGGGCGCGGGGAAGACCATGCGCTACGTCCAGGAGTTCATGTCCAGCTTCCTGGTGAGCACCAGCTACGAGCACTACGTGGGGGCGGCCTGCGAGGAGATAGGATTCCCTTTCGAGAACGCCTTCTGCACCAGGCTGAGCATGGACATGTACGACCTGGAGGACTGGGAGTCCCAGACCCTGCGCAACCTGGCGCAGGAGATCGCGCGCATGCCCCTCATAGAGGTCCCGGAGAATGCCCGGAACGTGAGGGACCTGGGACAGGACGATCGTCCCCTGGTGCGGCGGATGGAGGAGATATTCTGGAGCGAGATGACCGACCTCTCCTCCTATCAGCTCATCTCCCAGGTCAACCCGGTGGGCAGCGACGAGAAGGCCACCTCGGTGGTGGAGATCTGCAAGCGTCTGAGCGTGCCCCTGGAGGATTGCATGTACGTGGGCGACGGGGTGACCGACGTCAGGGCGCTGCAGGTGGTACGCAGGAGCGGAGGGCTGTCCTTGGCGTTCAACGGCAACGTCCACGCCCTCCGGGAGGCGGACGTGGCGGTCATCTCCGATAACACCATAATCACCTCGGTGCTGGCCGAGGTCTTCTACCGCGGCGGGCGCGAGGCGGTGCTGGAGATGGTGGAGGAATGGGGCATGGACGAACTAAGGCGCTCCGGCCTGGTCCACGATTATCTGCTTAGGGAATGCGCCCGCCTGTTTCCAGGGAGGCTTCCCACCGTACGGCGCATCGACAAGGACAACATGGCCTCCCTGGTGGAGGAGAGCTCCCGCATGAGGGCGAAGGTGCGCGGAGCCCCGCTGGATTGAAGGGGAAGCTGCTCCGGGCTACCGTTATATTACAGGGGACGATACGTTAAAATACGCACGTCATTCTGCCTGAGGTCATGCCCTTCAAACTAGTCCGGCTCCTCCGTCCCAGGAGGCATGGCGTTAGCGATGCCATCATCCCCGAGCCCGAGCTGCTGGACTATTACTTCGAGGAGTACCAGCTTGGGGGCGTCACCCGCTCCCTGATCCGGGCCGATCCCCCCCAGAGGGGATTGAGCCAGAGGCTGCCATTGGGCACCGAGGGCCCCAAGAGGAACGATGGATTGGTGGGACCTATGGATGTCTGGTTGGTGCACGACCTCCTTAACGACATGATGGGCTGAGATTCAATTCAAAGAAGGGATCTAAATGAGCAAGACCTTAGGAATGGTCGGAGGGTTCGTGGGCAAGCGTCCAATGCTGTCCATACTGGTCGTCCTCCTGATCACCGCGCTGTCAATATTCTCCGTGGCCTTGAACGGCATCGATAGCAGCTTCACCAACTCCGACTTCACGCCGGACAACGAGATGACCAAGGCCAGCAATGAGATCGCCGAGACGTTCGCCATGGATTACAGCGTCACCGTTCTGCTGAAGGGGGTCGATGGGGACCTGATCACCCAGAAAGCCTTCCTGGACGTGCTGGAGGCGGAAAGGAACGTCACCAACAACGCCACCCTGGTGTCCTACCTGAGCACGCCGGCCAATCCGTACGGTTCCGTGGTCAGCCCGGTCTACATGATCTCATCAGCCATGCTGATGTCCCTGAACCAGACCCAGCTGGACATGCTCAACCTGACCGCGATGCCCACGTATGACAACCTCATCAAGCTGATGAAGGTCACCCCCACCTTCCAGCTGAAGGCTGCGGTATATGGGCTGATGTCCTCCCCGTACACCCCCGTGCAGGTGAAGACCTTCCTGCCCCGCATGTTCACCGCGGACTTCGATCCCACCTCCACCGCTCCGGAGGCCAAGGGCGCCCTGGTGCTCTACAGCTTCAGCAAGGACATGGTGGACGTGACCGTTCCGTCCCTGGAGCTGGAACAGATGCTCATCGCCGAGATGGGCGACGGGGGCAGCGCCGCGGAGATCGACGTCATGGGCATGGCCTACATCAGCCAGAGCATCATGGATGCGGCCATGGACGACATCGGGAACCTGTTCCCCATCGCCATCGTGGCCATTATAGTCATCCTGCTGATCATTTATCGGGACATCATCGACACCGTGCTGGGGCTGCTCGGCCTGGTCCTGGCCATCGTCTGGATGTACGGTTTCGGGGCGGCCATGGGCTACTCGTTCAACCCCATGACCCTGGTGGTGCCCATCCTGATCCTCGGGCTGGGTATCGATTACAGCATCCACCTGGTCATGAGGTACCGGGAGGAGCGTGGCGACGGCGAATCCCCTGAATCGGCCACCCGCAACACCATCGTCTCCGTCGGAGAGGCGCTGGTCCTGGCCACCGTCACCACGGTGATCGCCTTCCTGTCCAACATCACCTCGTCCATGGGCGCCATAGCCCAGTTCGGAGTGCTGGCCGCCGTGGGGATCATCTCCAGCTTCATCATCATGATACTGCTGGTCCCGGCCAACAAGGTGCTGCGCGACCTGCGCGCCGCCCGCAAGGGCAAGGAGAACAGGCTGTACCAGAAGAAGGCCCACGGCAAGTACAGCGCCGGGCGCTTCAACACCTACGTCGGCCGGGTGAACCACAAGGCCCCCTGGGCCGTGGTGGGCGCGGCCCTGGTGGTCACCGCCATCGCCGGCTACGGCGCGGTGAGCCTGCAGACAACCTTCGACCTGAACGATTTCCTGCCGGAGGAGATTGATGTGGCCCAGAACATAGCCTTCCTTTCCACCGAGTTCAACATCACCGGCGGTTCCACCGCCCAGATGCTGATAAAGGGCGACGTGCTCGATCCGGCGGCCGTCTCGGCCATGGAGGATTCCATCGGTGGCATCGCCGGGGTGGACGGGGTACTTCTCAGCGGGGACCGGGCCGATTCCAGTTCGTTCCTGTCGGTGATGTACGACTTCGCCACCAACTCCACCGGGCCTGGGTACGTGGATCCCAACTACAACGCCACCTTCGCCTCCATGTACGACATGGCCTTCGAGCGGGCCGGCGGCACCGCGCACATCCGCGACACCACCAACGCCAGCACTATGGGTGCGCTGGTCGGCATGCTCTACATGAACGGAGGCTCGGCGGCGGCCATGGCCCAGGTGCTGATGCCTGTGGATGACAGCTACACCGCGGTGCTGACGGTCAACATCGACCCCAACGTGATGGGCGGCGACCTAATGGACCTGGCCGAGGGCTTGGACGCTGCAGCGGAGCCCATGAGGGACGCCGGCCTGAGCGTCACGGTCACCGGTGACACCCTGCTCACCGAGCTGATCATGGAGGAGCTGAACAGCAGCCAGTCCCAGTCGCTGATCACCACCCTGGTGGCCTCCCTGGTCATCCTGACCATCGTGATGTACGCCCTGCGCCGCTCCCTGACCTTGGGGGCCATGGCCACCATACCGGTGGCCCTCTGCGTGGTGTGGATGTGGGGCACCATGTACGCCGCGGGCATACCCATGAACGTCATGACCCTGATGATCGCCTCGCTGACGGTGGGTATGGGCGTGACCTACGGGATACATGTCACCCACCGCTTCGTGGAGGAGATCCACGAGCACGAGAACATCGAGATGGCCGTGGACAACGCCGTGGGCAGGACCGGGGTGTCGCTGCTGGGCGCGGCCCTGACCACCGTGGCCGGGTTCGCCATCATCGGGTTCTCCCTGCTGCCGCCGATACAGGAGTTCGGGCTGATCACGGCCATCGCCATCACCTACAGCTTCCTGGCCTCGGTGTTCGTGCTCCCGGCCTTCTTGGTCATATGGGCGCGGGCCAGGGCCAAGAGGAACAGCAAGGGTTCGGACTAAACCGCTCATCCCCGCGCAAGCGGGGACAAACATCCTTTATTTTCTGCGAACATCCTTGGACCATGTACTCATCGGTTTTGGTGACCGCCCCTGACCAGGCGACCGCGGAACGGCTGGGGATGGACACCGTGGGAAGGGGTCTGGCGGCCTGCGTCAACATGTGGCCGATAAGCTCCATCTATCGATGGAAGGGGGATCTGATGCAAGAGGCGGAAACGGCCCTGCTGTTCAAGGTTCCCGACTCCGGATTCGAAGCCCTCAGTGAGGCTGTCCTGGAACTGCATCCTTATGAGGTGCCGTGCATCGTTCGATACGCAATCGCCGAAGGTCACCGACCCTACCTGGATTGGATAGGGGAGAACGTATTCTCGGACAATGTGAACCGGCGTTGATGGACCAGCTCACTCCACGGTGACGAAGAAGTGCCCCTGGTACTGCCCGGTGGCCGGGCACCCCATGCATTTCATGTCCTTGAAGGCCTTGCAGTTCCGGCAGCCGATGGGGTGGCCGCATGGGGACCCATCCACCTTCTGCATGACCAGGCGGGTGGGCAGTATGAACGGCCGCTCGGAGGCGATCACGATGTTGAAGTCCACGGCCGTGACCCACTGGTTGGAGCGAATATGGCCGTTCACGATGGCCTCCAGGGTGGAGATGTTCTCGCTGGCGAAGAACAGGCAGAGGTTGTTCCGGCCGGAGATGGTGAAGCCATGGGCGAAGTAGGGGCAGTCCTTGAACATGTCCAGGATCTCCGCCGGCCGGTTCGATGATATGTCCACCTTGGCCAGGTAAAGCCCCATCCTCAGCGGGTTGATCCCGTTGAGGGACTCCAGGGCTCCCAGCTCCCGGAGCTTTCTGATCCGCACGGCCACCGAGGGCTGGGAGATGCCCAGCTCCCTGGCCACGGCCTCCTGGGAAACGCCTGGCTCCTCCGCGAACATGCTTATGATTCTCCGGTCCTTTTCATCGAGGTTCATAGTTACGATCGGGGTCGATGGCGCTCTTCATCTATAAGTTATTCGTCAATATTATCAATTAATTATCAACTATTGTGATACATTTTATAACTTATCACAATGATGGTGTGGCAAGGACAGGGCACGACGACCCTGAGCGAAGGAGGTTCTCCATGTTGGATGACAGGATATCTTATCACAAGTCCGTCAGGACCATGTACGAGAGGCTGAAGAAGGACGGGATGACCAATGTATGGGACCGCTACGAGGCCCAGGGGTTGGGAGGCGATCCGGACAAGAGATGCAGCTTCTGCATCGGCGGAACCCGCTGCGACCTGTGCTCCAACGGCCCCTGCCGCGCCGACGCGGCCAAGGACAAGCGCGGGGTGTGCGGCATCACCGCCGACGGAATGGCCATGAGGCAGATGCTCCTGCGCAACATCCTGGGGTCCTCCACCTACCAGTACCACGCCGATGAGACGGTCAAGACCCTGAGGGCCACCGCTCTGGGCGACTCCCCCTTCAGGATCAGCGAGCCGGAGAAGTTGAAGGCCTTCGCCGGACGTCTGGGTCTGGACACCTCGGGCAGCGATGCCGAGGTGGCCCTGCGACTCTGCGACTTCGTGGAGAAGGACTTCAACCGGCGCATGGACGAGCCGTCGGAGATCGTGGCCAGGCTGGCCCCCAAGGAGCGCCAGGACCTGTGGAGGAAGCTGGACATCT
This sequence comes from Methanomassiliicoccales archaeon PtaB.Bin134, assembly GCA_002067045.1. Next base: position 6,797 of record MVPZ01000074.1, read on the forward strand.
TCCCGGGAGGCATACGCGCGGAGATGCAGCTGTCCACC
>MVPZ01000075.1 GCA_002067045.1 Methanomassiliicoccales archaeon PtaB.Bin134
GGTAGGTGGCCGCTTCATCTACCTGGGACCTTTGACGGAGTGCAAGGAGTGCAAGCTGAAGGGGGTATGCTTCAATCTGGACGCGGGGGCCCTCTACCGCATCGTGGAGGTTCGTGACGTCAAGCACGACTGCAAGGTGCACGAGGACGGCGTTCGGGTGGTGAAGGTGGAGAAGGAGAGGATGGAGGGAGTGGTGCCCAAGAAGGGAGCCATGGAGGGGAGCACCGTCACCTGGGAGGTCATCAAGTGCGATAGGTTGGGCTGTCAGCACTACCGGCTCTGCCATCCCCTGGGGATCGATAAGGGGCACAAGGCCCGCATATCGAGGATCACCGGGGACCTGGAGTGCGCCGAGGGCAAGAAGCTGGTGCGCGTGACCTTCGAGTGACCGTGGAGCGGGATCAGTCGCCGCCAGACGGCCATTTGGGGGAAACGGGCTGGCCTTCACGCGGGTTTAAGGAGAACAGCTCTCTGGCCATCTCATCGTTGGATGAGTAGCGGGCCATCAGCAGCTTGCATTCCGGACAGCGGAAACCTGGCAGACGGGCGCCCGTCAACCAGCTGCCACCGTTCAGCCTGTCGCCATCTATGTAGAGCCTGATCCTCTCTGTCCAGTACAGATACGGACCATTGGTCCATATGAATCCGGGCTCCATCTCCTTCCCGCAGTCGGGACATAGCATGTAAATCCTTCTCCGTGTGAGCATTACCAGGGGCTGCCTTTATACTTGCTTCCCCGATCATCGGCATCGACGGAACCTGTTCCGTTTCCGGAACCGTTCAGATGTGTTTAAATAACTAGCAAACGAACTGTTTCCCTGGGAAGTTGAATGTCCGTTCAAAGGGGCATGCATAAACCGATCGCCTTGCTTTTGATCGTACTGCAGATGACCGTCATCCTGGCCGTGGCCGCTCCAGCGGGGGCCTGGGACGACGTCCCGCTTCCGCCCCCGTCGATCTTCTTGTTGGCCACGCCCCAGGGGGAGGACATCTTGGTGACCTGGACCGCGGTCCCGCAGGACGAGATGTTCGGCATCTCATTCCTGAACCTGACCAGGGCCGCCGCGGACGGGTCCGGGGCGATCTCCATAGCCTGGCTGCCGGCGGGCTCCACCGCCTTCCTGGACCAGGATGTGGAACCGGGGGTTTCCTATCGCTACAGGCTGCTGATCGTTCATGAGGTGGACCACCCCGCCTACGACCTCTGGAGCAGTTCGGAGATGAGCATACGCACCGACGCGGTGGCGCCCGGCGCGCCGCGGGACCTTCATGCGGAGGCCGGAGGCTCGCAGGTCAACCTGACCTGGTTGCCGCCTCTGGATGACGGCGGCGGTTCCATATACAACTACACGGTGTGCGTGGGCGACAGCGCCGATGACCTGCGGCCGCTGATGAACGTGCGGTCATTCGATTTCAACCTCATGGGAGGATGCACGGTCCGGAACCTGACCAACGGCCATGAGTACTTCTTCGCCGTGCGGGCGGTGAACACCGTGGGACCGTCCGACCTCAGCTATGCGGTCTCCATTATCCCCCTGGACTCGCCGACCCTGACTGTTAGCTGCCATGACCTGGGAGACGGGGACTTCGACATTTCGCTGCATTGGGAACCGCCGGAGCCGGGCGAGGTGGCCCTCATAGGCTACGAGCTGCACATCGAGAACGTGGGGATCAACAGCACCGTTCTTGACCTCGGTCCGCAGGACACTAATTACACCTTCGAGCTGCGCGGGGCCTTCGGGGAGTGCCTGTTGTTCAGGGTGAGGGCGATCTACGCCGACAACGCATCGTCCTTCTCGAACAGCGAGGAGCTGCAGTTCGGGATGTACGAGGAGTGGGTGGATTGGGACCACTACCTGCTGTCCGGGGCGGTGATGGCCGTCCTGGTCCTGGCGGGAGCGCTCACCTGGGGCGTGCACCGCCGCCGGAGGGGATGATCAGAACCTCTCCCCGGTCATCCGCTCGTACATGTCGATGTACAGCCTGCTGACGCGGTCCCGCACCTCGTCGGGCAGAGGGGGGATGTCCGGCTCCGGTTCTCCGTTCTTGCGGGCCTTGTACAGGGCCTCGTGATATCCGGTCTCGCGGTAGTGCTGGCGGACCATTTCCTTGGACAGCTCCAAGCAGTTGCCCTTTTGGTATTCGTCCGCATCCCACCAGCGGTCCTCGTCCAACGTCCCGAACGTGTCCACGATCATGAGCCTGCGTTCCTCATCGTAGGCGAACTCCTTCTTGCCGTCCACGTGGATGAGCCCGGCCTTCCTGGCCCGTTCGGCGATGAGCGAATCGATCCGGGCGATGGTGTCGAAGACCTCCTGGTACTCCCTGTCCGTGAGTCCGGAGATGCGCTTGGCCTCCTCGTCCGTGAGGTTGCGGTCGGTCTCCTCCAGCTTGGTGGTGGCCTCGAAGAAGGGCCGGGGAAGCCTCTCGCCGTACTTCAGCTGGTGTCCCTTGGGGAAACCCAGCTGCTCGACGGTTATCTTACCGTCTTTGACCCGGTCGTTCAGGGAGCCGGCGTTGTAGTGCCGGCATATGAACTCCAGGGGTATGAGGTAGTTCGTGGTGCTGTTGTTCAGCTTGGAATAGTCGGGGATGACGTTCACCCGCTTCACCAGCATGCGGTCCTTGCCGTTGAGCTTGATGAAGTCCGAACGGATGCCCTGCTCCTC
>MVPZ01000076.1 GCA_002067045.1 Methanomassiliicoccales archaeon PtaB.Bin134
ATGAAGGTCACAGACCGAAGCCTGATAGGGATGCTGTTGGGCTGGTTGATCATTTTCGAGGGTTTCTTCGCCCTCTCCATCTCCAGCTCGGCAACCGTGGAGGGCATTGGGGGGATCAAGGCCTCCACCTTTGAACTGGCGGCCATCCAGCTCATCCTGCTCGGCCTGTTCATATCCGCCTCCTGGGCCTTGAAGCTGGCCTTTCCCCAGCTGGAAAGGCCCATGGCCATGCGCATTATGAACGCGATGACCTACCTGGCCATGGCCACGGTGATGGCCGAGGGGATCGCCGTGGCGCTCCTGGCCGGCGATGTCAGTGTGGAAGGCTTCGGGGGTGTGGGCAAGAAATGGATAGTCCTGGTGGGTGCCCAGCTCTTCGCCGTCGGGGTCATGTCCCTGCGTCTGTGGCGCCTGCGCAACACCCGCTCCGATAACTGGGTGGTCGAACTCCTGGGGTCGTCCGTCGCCACCCTGATCATGCTGGAGGGGCTCACCGCGGTGGGCATCGCCGGGACCACCCGGGTGATAGGGGTGACCGGTTTCCAGGAGAGCACAATATCCACCGGAGGATGGCTGCTCTTCGCCCTGGGGGCCCTGGCGTTCCTGCCCTGGTGGCTGAACCAGGACCCCTGGATCGGTCCCAGGACCAAGAGGTACCTCTCGGATAACATCACCCTGCTCCTTATGTCGATCATAGGCGCCCTGATCATGGCCGGAACGGCTCTGGCCACCACCATGGCCGGTCCCGTGGCCGTGGAGGGCGCGGGAAGTGTGATCAAGATAGTGGTCGTGGCCGGCCTCGCACAGTTGTTCGCCCTGGGCGCGCTCCTTCCGGTCATGTGGGCACTACGGAACGAACGACTGGACCGGCACTTCATCCCTTCCTTCCTGGCCCCTGCGGCCATGGTTATGCTGGCCGCGGAGGGGGTCTTCGCCATGGCCCTGTCCGCGAACACCCGCATCGACGGCATCGGATGGATAATGCAATCAACCTTCTGGCTGGCCGGAGCCCAGCTGGCCATTGTATCCCTGGCCGGCCTTTCCGCCTGGCTGCTGAAGGGCATATCCCTCCTCGGTCCGCGCCTGCGCTCAGTGTTCTCATGGATGTCCATAGGGGCGATGGCCCTGATCGCCCTGGAGGGATTGGCGGTGACCATATTGGCCACCAACCTGCTCGTGGAGGGCTTCAGCAGCGTCCGCGAGACGTACATCCTGATAGTGGGGGCGCAGATGGTCATCTTGGCCCTGCTGTCCCTGGCCTGCCTTCCCCGGGGCAGGGGCTCCTCCCGCCGCCTGCTCATGGCCGGCACCGGGGCGGCCGGTTTCTTCATTCTGATGCTCCCGCTGGCCATCCTGCTATGAGACAGGGATAGCAGGTTTTATCTAGCGGATTCTTCCCTCTGCTTAGGGATAATGATGACCGCATCGAGAAAACTCGGATTGGGATTGGACACTGGCGGTACGTACACGGACGCCGCGGTGGTGGACATGGATACCCACGAGGTTCTTTCCAAGGGAAAATCGCCAACCACTTATCATGACCTCTCCATTGGCATGCTGGGGGCCATCGACGAGGCACTGAAGAGCCATTCGTTCGACCGCAACGACATTCAGTTCGTAGGGCTCTCCACCACCCTGGCCACCAACTCCATTCTGACCGGCAAGGGCGGCAAGGTGGGCCACATCGGTATCGGCTGGACGCCACAGCCGGACTTCCGCTCCGGGGCGGATATGGACGCCTACATCCAGGGAGGGCACGGGGTATGGGCCCAACAGCTGGCCCCCTTGGACACCAAGGCCCTGGAGGAGGCCATAGGGTCCATGAAGGAGGAGGTGGACTCCTTCGTGGTCTCCAGCCATTTCAGCGTTTACAACCCCGCCCACGAGCGGGAGGCGGCCCGGATGATACGCGACAAGACCGGCCTACCCGTGGTCCAGGGGCATCATCTCTCCTCGCAGCTCGGCGTTCCGGAGCGCAGCGTCACCGCGGTGCTGAACGCACGACTGTTGCCGATAATATCCGACTTCCTGGACGGGGTGGAGAAATCCCTGCAGGAGCGCGGGATCGAGGCCACCATACTGGTCTTCAAGGGGGACGGGACCCTCATGAACATCGAGAAGGCCAGGGAGAGGCCGGTGGAGACCATACTCTCCGGTCCGGCAGCAAGCCTCATGGGCGGAAAGCTGCTGTGCAAGGAGGAGAACTTCATAGTGGTGGACATCGGAGGCACCTCCACCGACATCGCCTACCTTGACGACGGCTTCCCCCGGGTCTCCAAGGAGGGGGCCACGGTCGGGCACTGGCGCACCAGGGTCCGGGCCATTGACATATGGACCGTGGGTCTGGGAGGGGATTCCCATGTGGTCTCCGACCAGCGCGGCAAGTTCAAGATCGGTCCGGAGCGGGTGGTCCCCCTCAGCGTGGCCGCGAAGGGCTATCCGACGATCAGGGAGAAGATGCTCTCCACCAGCGAAACCAATTACTATCTGCATGTGGAGAGGTCGGCCGCGAAGCTGTCCCCCAAGGAGAGGCAGGTCTATGAGTTCGTGAGAGGACATCCCCTCTGCACCCTAGAGGAGATCAGGGTGGGGGCCCCGGAGGTCTACACCTACCGGGACGTGGTCAAGCATCTCAAGGACCGCGGCTTCCTGCAGATGACCGGGCTGACCGCCACCGACTTCATGCACGTGCAGGGCCACTTCACATCCTTCGACATCGAGGCCGCGCGCATAGGGGTGCAGTTCATGGCCACCTGGGGCCACATGACCTTCGACGATTACGTGCAGGCCTTCCAGGACGAGATGGTCACCCGGGTGGGGGAGGAGGTCATGCGCAAGGTGGTGCTCGACGAATCCGGGGACATGCCGGAAAGCCCTGGCTTCAACTACCTGCTGAGGTCCACCATCAACGGCAACCGGGGCTGCAGCGTCAAGTTCACCTCCCAGATGGACCGGCCCCTGGTAGGCATCGGGGCGCCCACCCACCTTTACCTCCCACCGCTGGAGAACAGGATGGGGGTCAAGGCCATCATCCCCAGGGACCACGACGTGGGCAACGCGGTGGGCGCGGTCTGCAGCCAGATATCCGAGACGGTTACCGCCCAGGTCTATCCGAACATGGATAACCTGTTCTTCGTGCTGGGGCCGTTCGGTACGCCGGTCACCTACGGCCATGTGGAGCAGGCGGTGAGCAGTGCCAGGCGCCAGGCCGAGGAGTATGTGCGCAACAAGGTGGTGGAGGCCGGTGCGGAGAACATTCGGGTGCGCAGCGATGTGTACGAGAACAAGTTCTTCGGCGGGGACAACGTGGAAGGGGAGCAGACCGCCTGGGTGGACATCGTAGCCCGGGCCACCGGCGACCCTGTAGCCCAGCACAAGCGCAAGAAGGAAGGTTGAGCGCTTTCCGGGGACCGGTCGCCTTCCCGGGTGGCCATGGGACGCATGGATTGCGATCGGTCCCATTTCCTTCACCGGGGTCCTGGAAGGCCTCCCGTTTTTCTCCCGTCGGAAAGTTTATTATAACGGGGCTATGTTACAGTTTCAATTATTATTGAAATAGAAGGTGAGGGCACGATAGAGACACTTTTTGGTGCGCTGCAGGGCGGTATCGACGGTCTTATTGAGTACATATCGGAGCACACTCTCACCTGCCTCATCCCCGCCTTCTTCATCGCCGGGGCCATAGCCGCCTTCGTCAAGAAGGAGGCCATCCTGAGGTACTTCGGTCCGCAGACCAAGAAGTACATATCCTATCCTGTGGCCTCGATCTCCGGGATCGTTCTGGCGGTGTGCAGCTGCACCATCCTCCCCCTGTTCACTGGCATATACAAGAAGGGCAGCGGGCTAGGTCCAGCCACAACCTTCCTCTTCGCCGGACCTGGAATCAATATCCTGGCCATAATCTACACGGCGCAGGTCCTAGGTTACGATCTTGGGCTGGCCAGGGCTCTGGCGGCCATAGGGCTTTCGATCGTGGTCGGTCTCAGCATGGCCTTGATCTTCCGCAATGACCAGCCAAAAGGGGAGTTCAAACTGCTCTCCAGCGGCGAGCCCAAGCCAAGATGGGTGATACTGGGCTTCTTCACCCTCCTGATCCTGATACTGGTGATAGGCGCCTCGGCCCTTGATTGGCTAATCAAACTGCCCATCGTGTACATGCTCACTCTTCTGGTCGCATACCTGGCCATCTATCACTTCGATAGGGATGAGATAACCGATTGGGGGTTGGAGACCTGGGACCTCACCAAGAAGATATTTCCCATACTGCTCGTGGGCACCTTCTTCGTGGGTGTGCTGGCTTTCTTCCTTCCCCCGGAGACCTTCGCCCCCTATCTAGGAGACAATTCCCTGGGCGCCAACTTGTTGGCGTCGTTGATGGGTTCCATCCTCTACATGCCGACCCTGTTGGAGGTTCCCATAATCGGCACCACCTTCGGCTACTCATCTGGGGCCATGGGCGCCGGACCGGCACTGGCCCTGCTGCTCTCCGGACCCACCATCAGCGCCCCTTCCCTGGTGGTGCTATGGAGGATCATGGGGGGCAGGAAGACCCTGGTCTACGCCCTGCTGGTGGTCATGATGTCCACCTTGGCGGGCATGATCTTCGGGGCACTGGCGGGGTGAGGATGGATCATGGAAACGATTTATATCGATCGGAACAAGGGTCCACACAAACGGAGGCTATGAGATGATGAAGGTCGAGGTGTTCGGGACGGGATGCGTCAAGTGCAAGAGGCTGGAAAGGAACGTCAGGGAGGCCCTGACCGCTGCCCACGTGCAGGCAGAGGTGATCAAGGTCGAGGACATGGACGCCATCATGGACCATGGGATCATGGTCACGCCTGCCCTGGCCATTGACGGGGACGTGAAGCTTATGGGCAAGGTTCCCTCGGTAGGGGAGCTCATCAAGCTGTTCAATGGTGAGTGAGTCGACCGGTACACAGTTCGCGTGCGAGGAGGTCCCTGTCCTGATGAACCCATGCTCATCAGCCTCTACCTGGGTCTGAGCAAGGCCTTGGGTGGCAGGTTCGCCGGGGGCGGCTCGAAACCATCTCCTCAGCTCTCGACCTCAGGTTGAAAGAGCGAAGCGCTCCCTAACGAAGCCGGACAGCTGGTCACGAACCTGGCGGAAGGCGTTCAACCGATCATCCTCTGTTCCCTGGACCGCGGAAGGGTCCGGAAAGCCGATATGCTCCCGTTCTTTGGCTCCGGGGAAAAAGGGGCAGACCTCGTTGGCCCCGTCGCAGACCGTCACCACCAGGTCGAAACGCTCTTCCTCGAACTCCCGCAGGTGCTTTGAACGGTGTCCAGATATGTCCAGTCCAATCTCGGCCATGGCCGCGATGGCCAGAGGGTGCACGGACGAGGGGGCGGTCCCTGCGCTGAAGGCCTGAACCCTGCCCGGAAACAGTGCGTTCACCAGGCCCTCGGCCATCTGGCTGCGCGCGGAGTTGTGGGTGCATATGAAAAGCACTTTGTAGGTCATCCGATCACTCGCTTGCAGGGTCTATGCAGAGCAAAGTATTTCAATATATTTTGAATTACTCGCTGTCAGAGACAGGTGCCCACCTTGAACGAGCCCCCCGCCAAGCTTTCCTTTCTCAACCGATACCTCACCCTCTGGATCTTCGCCGCCATGGCCCTGGGGGTGGCGTTCGGCACCGTTATACCCGGGGTCGCCGAGGCTCTGGACTCCCTCAGCTTGGGAACCACCTCCGTCCCCATCGCCATAGGTCTCATCCTGATGATGTATCCACCGCTGGCCAAGGTGCGCTACGAGGACCTTCCGAGCATGGGGCGTCGACCGGAGACCAGGCGCATGTTCGCCACATCCCTGTTCTTGAACTTCCTGGTGGGGCCCATGCTGATGTTCGTTTTAGCATGGATATTCCTGCCGGACATCCCCGAGTATCGGGTGGGCCTCATCCTGACCGGCATCGCCCGTTGCATCGCCATGGTACTGGTGTGGAACCAGCTGGCCAAGGGCGACACCGAGTTCGCCGCAGTACTGGTGGCCTTAAACTCGCTGTTCCAGATCGCTCTTTACGCCTTCTACGCATACTTCCTGGCCTTCGTGCTCTCCGAGGTCCTGGTCCCAGGGTCCGGGGTAGCGGTGGAGATAACAGTGGTCGAGGTGGCGATCACTGTGCTGATCTACCTGGGCATACCCTTCTTCGGAGGTATGCTCACCAGGCGTCTGCTTCGCCCGAGCAAGGGGGCGGATTGGTACGATCAAAGGTTCATGCCGGTTATGGGCAAGGTCTCCCTAACGGCCCTTCTCTTCACCATCGTGGTGATGTTCTCCTTGAAGGGGGAATACATCGTTCAGCTTCCGTTCGACGTGGTGCGCATAGCCATCCCGTTACTGGCATACTTCCTGCTGATGTTCCTGGTATCCTTCTACCTGTCCATCAGACTTCGCTTCGACTATGCGCATGCGGCCGCACAGTCCTTCACCGCCTCCTCCAACAACTTCGAGCTGGCCATCGCTGTGGCCATAGGCGTGTTCGGCATCGGTTCGGGGGTGGCCTTCGCGGCGGTGGTCGGTCCGCTGGTCGAGGTCCCCGTGCTCATTGGCTTGGTGAACCTATCGCTTTGGTTCAAGCAACGTTACTTCGATCATGATGGCAAGGTAAAGAAAAAAGAGAAAGGAAAAGGAAAAGGAAAAAAGGAGTTTTAAGGGCTTTTAGCCCTTTACGGCCTTGACGATGGCGGCCAGGTTGTCGTCGGCTATGAGGGCGGACAGCCCGCATCCCGGGGACACCACATCGAAGCCAGCAGCCACGCAGCGCTTGGCATGGGCCATGCAGTCCGCGGGGGTTCCCTGCAGCAGCGGGTTGACCACACCGACGTTACCGATCAGGGCGGCGCGCTTGTTGACGATCTTGACGCCCTCTTCCGGAACGACCTTCTCCTCGATGGACAGGGCCTTGCATCCGGTCTTGATCATGTTGTCCAGGATGTCGGTGGTGTTGCCGCAGATGTGAAGTACACCGGTGGCGCCCTTTATCGGGGCCAGCGACTCGGCCAGGTAGGCACCCGCGTACTCGTTGAACATGTCCGGGGACAGCAGGTCGGTGCTGGCGGACGGCTCGGACATCTGAACCACGTCGGCTCCGGCGTCGGCCAGGGCCTGGCTGTATCCCTTGCATATCACGTTGGCGGCCTTGGTCCACTTGTGCACCAGGTCCGGGTCCACCATGATGTACAGCACGAGGTTCTCGGTGCTGACCAGGTGACCGGCCAGGGTGAACGGTCCGGTGTTGCCGGCGATGACCGGGTACTCGGCGCCGAACTGGGCCTTCATCTTCTTTATGGCCTCCTGGCAGATGGCCGCGCGGCCGCTCTTCAGGAACTCGTCGACCGGCATCAGGGCGGGGTCGTCCTCAAGGGCGAAGGGGTGTCCCTTCACCATCGGGGTCCTGTCCTTCCTCCCCTGCTCGACGGTGGTGACCTTCAGGCTGTCGATCTCGGCGGTCAGGCAGAACGGGGCCCTGACGGCCTCGAACCCGAACACCTTGGCCTGTCCAGATCCCAACTTGACCATCTTGTCGACGTCGTAGTGGGCTTCCGGCCAGGAAACGCCTAGCTTGTCCATCTGTCCTATGGTTGCGCTCTGGGTGAAGACCGCGACCGGAGGCCGGTCGTGCTGCTTGCCCTTCAACGCATCCAATACTCTGTCCCTTGGAGTCAACTTTTCAGACAATTTTATTCCCCCTATAATCCAGTAGGATTCTGACCTGTCCCGAGTATCATTTTTACCGTACATTAATCTATCGGGATGCTGGTGAAAAGAACCATCCTTTAACAAGGGTTAAAAACTGACATCTGGCTAAAACTGAAGGCCACGAAACGATTGTAAAATTATTAACAAATGTTCAACCAATGGGCTCAGAGTTCTCCGGTCCTTGCCACGGCCTCCCGCAGGGCGATTATGTTGTCGATGGGGGTCTTGAAGGGCATCTCGCAGCCAGGGGCGAACATGAACCCCTTCCCGTCCCCCCAATCGCGGCGTGCGGCCTCCACCTCGCCGGCCACCTGGGCCGGGGTGCCCTTGAACAGCAGGAACATCTGGTCAATGCCGCCGATCATGACCGTCCTGCCCTTGAACATGCCATAGACCTCGGCCCTCTTATCGGGCTTGGGGGTGAGGTGCACCGCAGAAGGCCTCAGGGGCAGGTATCCCTCGATGAACGGATCGTTGGCGCAGTTGTGGACGATGGTTCGCAATCCCTTGGAATGGAACGACGACATCATGGTGCCCAGGGTGCCCAGGTCGAACCTCTCCAGCCCCTCGCGGGAGTTCACGTCCAGGCTGCAGGTGCCGTCCTCTATGAAGACGTAGCCGACCCCCATGCCCGCCAGGTGCTCCCCATAGGCCTTACATGATTCCAGCATCACATCCATGAGCTGTTGGGCCAGGTCCGGCTCGGCGAAGGTGGCCATTAGCAGGGCCTCGTAGCCCATGACCTCCCCGGCCATCATCATCGGGCCGTTGATGCAGCCCAGGACCGCCACCTCGTGCCCCACCCGCTTCTGCATGATGCCCGCGGCCCTCAAGGGCACCGACCAGAACTCGTCCCGAAGGGGGTCGACCGGCCTCACGCGGTCCAGCTCGCTCAGGGAGGAGATGGCGTAACCATCCGAGCGGGGATAATAGTCCCTCTCGGGCCACTTCCAACGGGTGCCATGGGCGTGGGCCTCCACCAGGATGTCCCCCCAGCCGGCCATGACGTTATCGAAACCGGTTATCCGCTGGGCCATGATGCAGATGCGGGCGAATGATTCCGGATCATGGAAGCCGTCGCGGATGGTCATGCCCAGGGCGGGAAGCACGCTCCGGTTCGCGCCGAAATGCTGGTACATTATCGGCGGACGGTCCACATGTTCGAACTCGAAGGTGGCGTCGAACCTCTCCCGGGGCAACATATTCCCTGAAGGGAGATGCTGGGTAAAAGGCTTTATCGCCTCAATCCTTTATGCGCTTCTCCTTCTCGTAGAAGTCGTTGATTACCTCGTAATCGATAGAGCGCTGGGCCATGAAGCCCTTGGTGACGTTCAGGGATGTCTCCCGGACCTGGGGGTCCCACATGCCGTGCACAATGACGTGCACAATGAGCTCGCCGCGCATCATCTTGGTGCCGTCGAAGCGCACCTGCACCGTCGGGGGGATATCCACATCTATGAGGCTGACGCTGATGGTCGAACCTCCCTCCGCGGTGAGGAACGACTTGATATGCCCTATCATGTCCGCGCCCTGCCTGAAGCATTCCTCGGTTATGTCGTCCAGCAGGTCCAGCACCATCCTCTCGGACTGCTCGGCATCCAATGGGTCCTTGATGTATAGGCGGAGCCACATGGAGAACTTTCCCAGCTCATCCGAGGCCCGGTGGGTCAGAAGCTGTCTTTCCTTGAGGTCCATCCTGTCACTCCCCATACTTCTTGTCGAAGCGGTCCTCGGCGTCGGAGAGGTCGTACGTAACGACCTTGCCGTGGACCATGAGGTCGGCGATATCCTTCACTCCCTGCCTGGTGCGCGCCGAGCCGTAGAACAGCTGCACCTCCGGGTTCATGCCCCGCACCATGTCCGTGACCAACCTGAGGCGGTCCTCGTTCACCGCGTCCACCTTGTTGATGAGCACCGCGTCGGCCTCAATGATCTGGGTCTCCACCAGCCGGCGGACGTTGTTCATGAGCTTGTCGATGCGCATGGCATCCACGAAGGTGACGATCGGGGACTGCTCCAGCACCTTGGGCATCCTCTTAACCGTCTCCGCCGCGGCCTGCTTGAGGCCCAGGGGTATGGCCACCCCGGTGGGCTCCACCAGGATGACGTCCGGCTTGTAGCTCATGTAGATGTTGGTCACCGTGGTGGTGAGGGTGCCCTGCACCTCGCAGCATATGCATCCCCCGGCGATCTCCCGGGTGTTAATCCCGTGCACCTCCATACACTTGCGGTCTACGTTGATGTGGCCTACGTCGTTGACGATGGTGGCCACCTTGAGCCCCCGGGAGTTCAGCTCCTTGGCCACCTCTATGAGGAAGGTGGTCTTGCCGCTCCCCAAGAATCCTGTCACTTGGGCTATCCTCATGCCATCACACTAGCGCCGTTAAGCGACTTCCGACTATAATTCCGTTGTCCCGGAAGCGCCCCGGAAATCCCCCTGATCGCGGGGCACTGGTGGGTGCTTTCGAAGGTATGAACTTCCGGGGACAGTATTATAAATGGAAAGGAAGCATTCTCCCTCCGAGGTTAACCATGGCATTGGGAGTTGCGCTGGACCTGGGAACGAGCGGCTACCGGGGACACCTGGTCGATTTGGACAAGAAGGGAAAGATCCTGGCTACGGCCATCACCATGAGGCACCCCCTGCCGGGGGCCAACATCATGGACCATCTGCACTTCTGGATGGAGAACGGTCCCGAGGTAGGCCATCGCATCGTCATCGAGACCGTGGACAAGCTCATCGCCACCTTGGGCGCCAAGCCCGAGGAGATCTCCAGGGTGTCCGTGTGCGGGAACCCGGCCCAGATGTCCATGTTCGAGAAGATCGAGATCCGCGACCTGGCCTTCGCAGGGCAGTCCATACTGAAGAGGCTGAACGTCAAGGTCCCGGAGAGGAAGGCGCATTCGATAAAGGCCGATGAGCTGGGCATGAGCTCTGTGCGCCGCACCGCCGAGGTGCGCATACCCCCCTCCATCCGCCACGAGATCGGGGCGGACGCCCTGGCCATGATCATGAAGACCGGGCTGATGGACAAGAAGGAGACCTGCATGGTCACCGACTACGGCACGAATGCCGAGATGGGGCTGTTCTACAAGGGCGAGCTCTACACCGGATCGGCCGCGGCCGGGCCGGCCATGGAGGGCCAGTCCATCGACTTCGGCATGCTGGCCGCACCCCAGGCCATTTCCGATATCATCCTGGGTGAGAACGGGAGATGGTACAACGTGGTGCTGAACGAGAAGCTTCACCCCACCAGGTCCGCGCTGGTGGACCCCCGCACCGGGGAGGAGCAGCGCCTGGACGGGGTCGTGGCCAGGGGAATAACCGGAACCGGCACCGTGGCGGCCATGGCCATAGGTCTGGAGACCGGGGTCATCAAGCTGCCCTACGTGGACACCCCGGACCGGAAGATACACATGACCAACGGCATCTACTTCGGCGAGGAGGACGTTCGTGAGGCGGGCAAGGCCACCGGGGCCATACGCGCCGGCCATCGCACCCTCATCGAAGAGGTGGGCGTGGATGACGACGAGATCAAGACCATGTACATGGCCGGGGCCTCCGGAACCTACGTGGACCCCATAAAGGCCCAGACCGTGGGTCTGATCCCCCGTGTGCTGGATAAGACCGTGCAGGCCGGGAACACCTCCCTGATGATGTCCTACGACATCCTGGTGGACGACGACGGCCTGGACAAGATGCAGGACGTGGCCAACGCCATATCCAGCAAGCACATCATGTTCGCCACCAGCAAGGTGTTCGAGGACATATACGTCAACGAGATCGCCTACTGGACCGAGGGCATGACCATGGACATGTACAACGAGATGGTCAAGCATGCCGGCCTGCGCCCCCTCCCGGACATCAAGCGCCCCAAGGAGACCATCCGCCTGGTGCTCTCGGATATACCCATCATCGGCGCCGGCGGCCTGAGGACCCTGGACGACGTGGGGGTGTACCTGGAAGGTTCCTTCGAGGGCTGCATCGGCTGCAAGAAGTGCCAGAAGGAGTGCCCCGAGTGCGCCCTGCAGGTGTCCTCCATAGGCAACAAGAAGTTCCTGATCCGGGTGAACACCGAGCACTGCCTGGGCACGGCATGCAAGAACTGCCAGGCCGTCTGCCCGGAGAACGTCTACGACTTCAGCGCCCTGAAGATCGTGAAGAAGGGGACGAGTGCTTAAGTGCGCATCACCTGCGTGGTCGACAACAACACCGGGAGCCCCGATCCGGCACGCGCGGTGCATAAGGCCAGGGGCAGCCTGCTCTCCGAGCACGGCCTCTCGCTGCTGATCGAGACCGACGCGGGTAGGAAGGTGCTGCTGGACACCGGATCCACAGAGAGGGCCTTCGCCAACAACCTCCAATGCCTTGGCCTGAAGCCCTCCGATCTGGACGCGGTGTTCATATCCCACGGGCACTACGACCACCTGGGGGCTCTGCCCCTGCTCATCAGGGAGGGCGTCACCTGCCACACCCACCCGCTCACCTTCAAGGGGGACCGATACCACAGTTCGTCCGGCCACCTCCGGTTCATCGGGGCCTCCAAGGAGCTGCTCAGGATGCTGGAGGATCACCCCCCCATTTGCAGTTCCCAGCCTCATGAGCTGGTCCCGGGGGTGCGCACCACCGGGGAGGTGCTGCGCAGCACCAGCTTCGAGGTCCCGCAGCATTTCGTCATCGAGCGCGACGGGAAGGCCTCGCCGGACCTTATCATGGAGGAACAGGGGTTGTGCGTGTCCACCGCCCAAGGCACTGCGGTGCTGACCGGCTGCGGACACGCCGGGATCGTGAACATCGTATCGCAGGTCCGGTCGCAGGGCGATGAGGCCATACGCATGGTGATGGGCGGCTTCCATCTCATGGGGTCTTCCCCGGAGGTGCTGCAGAGGACCGTGGAGGGCCTGCACCGGCTGGGCGTGGAGAACGTCGCGCCCATGCACTGCACGGGCTTCCCGGCCACCAAGCTGTTCGCGGACAGCTTCCCCGGCTTTGTCTACTTCGGCACCGGCTGCTACATTGACCTCTAAAGGTCCCGAACGGACTGCTCCATCATCATGTCCGCGAAGGCGGCCACCGGCATGGCCCTCTTCGCGTACTCCATCGGGCCGTACACCACGTAATCGGCCCCGGCCATGATGCTCAGGGCCACCGCCGAGCTGTCCACGTGCCTCCTGGCCTCCCTGGGGTCCTCCAGCCCTCCAAGGTCCAGGCATTCCACGGCGTTGTGCAATGCGCATCCGGTCGGGTATCCCCACTTGGCCTTGGCCACCAGGATGGCCCGTAGCGCCGCCCCCGCGCTCATCTCCGGGGAGGTGACCGCGGTATCCAGCAGGATGTTACTGATGCCCAGCTCTTCGGCGGTGGCAACCAGCCCCTGGGGTATCAGGTCGTCCCCGCTGTCCAGCATGTAGATGCGACCCTTCACGTCGTCCCCCCGTGGGTTGAAGGCCAGCACCACCGCGTTGACCGGGGGGCGTTCCCGCAGCGCTTCCATCTCCCGGTCGGCGAGGCCGGCGTTGACGGTGTTGTAGACCAGCCGGTCCCGCAGGCCCATCTCCTCCGCGTGCTTCAGGAAGGACAGGCGCACCTCCGAGCTGCCGGAATCGGCGAATAGGGGCCCGGGCACCCGGTCGGCCACTTCCTCCAGGTAGGCGCGCGCGGCCTTCCCGCTCTCGGCGTATATCATCAGCCCGGTGGGACAGCCGCAGCCCTGCGTGGTCCGCAGGTACGCATCCAGCCGTTCCCGCAGCCTCTCCCGGTCGATCCTTCCCTCCCGAGGGTCAAGGACCACCGTGTGCCGGGGATAGAAGACCGAACCTATCATCATGGTCCGGCGCCTGCCCGGCTGTCCGCCCACGCTCATCCCGCCAATGCTGATATGCCTCTGGTCCGTCTGGAACTTGAACATGTCACACCCCCATTAGATAAGAACGCAGGCGCAGGGCCAGTTCCACGGAGGGAACGCTGATCACCCGCCCTTGTAGCGGCTCCAGCACCACCCCGAACTCCTCGGACACCATCACCAGGCCCATGCCGGTGTTCAGCCCGTCGGAGGGCAGCCTGAGCATGGGGGTGATGAAGTCGTCCGAGGCCAGGTGCAGCTGCTTGGCTATGTTCGCCCCCTCCCCGGACAGGGCCTTCGAGGTCACCATCATGGCGCCGCCGGGGAACGGCTCGAACGACATGGCGTGGATCCGCCGCAGCTCCTGGACCAGCCTTTCCCTGCTGCCATCCTCGAACTCGTAGATGGGGTCATAGGCCTGCAGCTCCTGGGCCGGGGTTTCGTCCATGATGTCCACCACCTCCACCTGCCGCCGGAACCTCTCCACCGCCTCCAACGGCAGGTCGCAGAGGAAGGGGATGGCCGAGGAGGTGCCCACGATGCGCTTCCTCTCATCCACCCCGTTCTTCATCAAGGCCCTTATGGCCTCCCCCGGGAAGTGGCCGAATTCCTCCTTACCGCAGAGCACCAGAACCCTGATCCCGGGGTTGGAGATGACGTTGACGATGACCTTCTCCAGCCCTATGTTCTCGGTCTTTAGGATGCCCTTTATACAGAACAGCTCTCCGGGTACCTCCACCGCTCCGCGGCCGACTATGAGCACGGCCACGGCCGAAGCTTCGTTCCCCAATGTATAATCACCGCTGGCCAATGGCCAGGTTCCATTTCCGACCGAATCCATTCCCCCTCCTGCATTCAATTTCAACAATATATAAAACATCCCTGGCCAGCTATCCGCCGTTAAGGTCATCATGCGGCCAACCGTCAATTTCGGCGCTATGGGGACAATGCCTAAATACCGAGGCTCTGGTAATACGCGGCAGGAAGGGATGTAAAATGGGAGTATCTATAGCCGTATGCGAGCTTGACAGCGACAGCGCCTTGTGCAAGGTGGGCAAGACCACCCTGCTGAAGGTCAACCTCAGGGACGTCACCGGGTTCGAGGACCTGGCGGAGTTCGATCTGGTGGTACCCATATCCCAGGCCAAGCTGGTCCTGGGGGCGGACTGGGAGGCGTTCCTGAAGCGCAACCGGTTGGACCCCGAGATGGAGACCCTGTACCTGGACAAGGTCAAGAACGAGGCGGACAGGCAGCTGCTCACCGCGGAGAGCCAGAAGCTCTACACCGGGTGGGTCTCCCTGGACAAGGTTCCGGCGGAGCGCAAGGCCGCGCTGATGGAGAAGGCCGGAGCGGACGACAGGCTGACCGGCTGGGACATGCTCTCCTTCGACGAGATGGGGGCCACCTGCGGCAAGTGCCCGCTCTCCTGGGACGAGGGCCGGGGCTGCATGGGCACCTTCGGTCCTGAGAACAGCGCGCTGCCCGGCATCGCCCAGAAGCACGGGTGCGTCATAGTGGCCAGCGTCCCCTCCTCCGTCCAGAGCAGGAGGCTTTTCACAGTGGAGGACGCCTCCAAGCTCCTGGAGGAGGTCAGGCTCCTGCGCGAGAAGCTTCCGGACGAGGGTAAGGTCATGGTCCGCCGGTACTCGGGCGTGCTTGACCGCCTGGAGAAGATGGGGAACGTCTGCGTCACCTACGGGACCCGCTTCTACTTCCTCTGAGGCCGCAAGGCCCCACCGAAACCCTTTTCTTACTTTTACGTCCATAGTCGCGACGGGTTCCCGATGAGCGACAAGGATTCCAAGCTTAATTGCGTGGGCTGCGACACCGGTCTCTCCTTCAGCGAGGGCGAGAAGCTCCTGGTCAACGGCCAGCTGGTGGAGCTCAGCGGCCTCGAGGAGCTGATGGAGGGGGTCAGGAAGATGAAGCTGGCCCAGCGGAGGCAGGTGGCCGATGAGCTTCTGGCCTTGGCCAAGGTACGGAACGATATCCCCCAGGAGGCCGAACGCCAGTACCGGGACGCCCTCATGGACGAGTACGACCGCCGCTACCTGTCCATTATGTGATCAGGTGACCCTCAGGTTCAGGTTGAGGCTCTGGACCTCGTTCTCGACCGCTCCGATGATCCGGTCCTCAGCGGAGGTACCGGTGTAATCGAGCAGGTGGGAGGGGGAGAAGGGCAGCGAGGGCGATTCGTCTTTGTAAAGCAGGAACCAGAGCTTGAACTCCCCTTCCACGCTCACATTGAAGTCGTAAGGCAGCTCCCACTGCGGCCGCCACTCGCCCTCCAGGTCCACGTCGGTGTGGTCCAGGGTGACGGTGAAGGCGTCGAAGTAGAGCATCTGGTGCACCTGTGTGACATTGTCCACGAAGCTCATGTTCACCAGCCAGAGCTCCACGGTGTACTCCACAGTGCGATGTTCATGATTGGCGATGCCGATGATCACCGAGGCCTCCTCCCCCACGGTCAGGTTCCGGGGGTACCCGGTGGCGTTCCCTCCCGGCCCCAATATGTAGAACTCGGTGAAGCTCTCCCCTTGCCGGGGGACGGCCACCACGTACACCAGAGCTATGACGGAGGAAAGGATGGATATGACCAGGATAACGGTGAGCACGCGATCCAGCCCCTTCTCCGCCCTGAACTGGGCCAGGTACCTGTCCCAGGTGGCCTGGGGGTCGAAGGGCAGGTAGGGTGCCTCGGCCAGCTCCCTTCGGTACAGGCCGCCGGCGCTCAGTGCGACGTTCAAGGCGGCCAGGGAGAACAGTATGGGCGCCAGGCGTATCCCGAACGGGGTGTAGTTCAGCCCGAATCCCACCAGTGGGGATATGGCGATGCTCAGTCCGAAGGAGAGCGCCACCCGTTCGATGATCTCCAGGTCCTTGGCTTCGGGGAACAGCACGGACAGCGCCGCGTATCCCGGGAAGAAAAGTATGAAGGGCAGCCCCACCACCACCCGGACCACGCTTTCCGGAAGGGCGTAGATCACCAGGATCAGCAGGAGGGACATGATGATTATCGTCCAAAGGTCCCAATCCCGCCTGGGCCGAAGCTTCATGAGCATCATGGAGTTCATCAGGGTATTTATCGGTTTTCGACCTCCTCCCCCTTCCTGACCATTTATTAATAATTCGAGCATCATTCCCGCAAGCACATGGCGCTCTGCGAGCTGTTCGACCTCGAGGAGATAGAGCTGTTGGAAAGCTCCTTCGAAGACCTCACCAACGAATCCCTGCTGGTCCATATGCTGAGGGGCTCCAACGAGGTTCGGCTGCTCATAGACCATGACGAGATACCCCTGGCCATGGCCAGGGAGGACCACGGCTGGAAGGCGGTCAGCTTCCTGTGGAAGGAGCCCTCCGAGGAGCTCATCGAGGTCATTCCCGGGCTGGACATCAAGGTCTTCACCTGCGACGCCGAGACCTATCGCGAGGCGGTCTGCGATCACTTCAGCCGCAGGCTGCTGGCCGAGGTAGAGCCGGCCATGGAGGACCTGCCCGAGGACCGGGTCAAGAAGGTCTCCGACCTGGTCTGGAAGGAGTGGAACTTCAGACCCGGCGACCTGTGCTACGACTGCTGCTGCGGGAGCGGGGCGGGCAGCATGGCCCTCTCCAAGGTCGGCATGCGCTCCTTCGCCTTCGACCTGGACAGGGGGCTTCTCAGCCGCGGACTGGCCTCCGGGAGGCTGCAGACCTACAGCACCGCGCATCTGGACGCCACCAAGGTCTCGCAGTACCTCCGGAGGGCGCCGTACGCCCTGATGCTCATGGCCGGTGACATCAACCCGGTGAACGAATGGCTGTGGAAGAGGATCTTCGAACAGGTGCTGATGCTCGGCGACAAGGTCATGGTCACCGTTGGGAGCGAGGAGGAGGCCCAGAGGCTCAGGGCCTGGGCGGAGGCTGTCGGCCGTCCCTGCCGGGTGTTCGAGAACGAGAGGGATGCCTTCTACGACCGGTGGGTGTGCTCCATCGGTTGACCGTACCAATATTTTATCTAGCTGTCAGGGTCTTTTCTACCAGGTGTTAAATTGACCGACTACGCCAAATGCTCCCAGGTCCTGAAGGAGGTCCTGGAGCTGAAGAGTGAGCCGGTGGCGGTCACCTTGGTCAAGAAGGGCCAATCCCTTCCCGAGGGCTATCAGGTCCCGGAGAAGAACATCCGCCACTGCCAATCGATAATGAGGGCTAGGAGAGGGGAGAAACTGCTGCTCACCGGGGAGAAGCACGCCTGTCACGTGGGCGCTTCGGCCCTGGGCATTGTTCCCATCCCTGAGAAGGTCAAGACCGGGGAGTTCCACTACAACATCGGCATGTTCGACTCCGTGGCCGCGGCCAAGAAGATGATCGAGGAGAGACCCGAGCTGGAATGCGGGAGCATCCTGGCCACGGCGGTCTCCCCCCTGAGCAAGACCGAGATCCCGCCGGATGTGGTCATAGTCACAGGCACCCCGGAGCAGATGTACTGGCTGCTCCCGGTGGCCGCCAAGTTCTATGAGGGCGGAAAGATGCTGGTGGAGCTTGAACCGTTCCAGGCCAGCTGCGCCTACTCCACGGTCTTCCCCTACATGAAGGACACCGTGAGCATGTCCATCGGCTGCTACGGATGCCGCAAGTCCACGGACCTGGAGCCCTCGGAGATGCTGGTGGGCATTCCGGCCAGCAAGCTGGAGGCCATGGTCCAGGCCCTGGAAAGGCTCAAGGCCCCTCGAGAGAAGGGCAAGATCAAGACCGGCTGAAAAACCACTTTTTTCAAATTTTTTTCTTCATTTTGCCTTTTTGATGAAATAAAAGTTCAAATAGACCTAAAATTAATGGTCATTTCGCAAACAATTTGCAGGTGCGACCATGGATCTCATTGACTTAGAGGTCCTCAGGATGCTGAGGAAGAACGCCCGGGAGGGGCTGGGCGTGATAGCCGATCAGCTCGGGGTCTCCAAGGCCACGGTCAGCAGGCGTATCTCCCGGCTCGAGGAGGCCGGTTACGTGAACGCGTATACGATGCAGGTGAATACCGCCAAGATCGGATTGATGCGCGCCCTCATCGGACTGCAGGTGGTCGGCTCCCCGCTCACCGCGGTCATCGACGAGCTGAAGAAGTTCCCCGGCATCCAGTACGTGTACAAGGTTTTCGGAGACCACTCCCTGATCTGCGAGGTCTACTCAACCAGCGTGGACAGCCTCTATGACCTGATCCAGGACAAGATAGTCAACATCCCCAGCGTGCAGAGGGTTGAGGTGGACATCCTCATCGAGCGCATCCCCATCAACGAGGATGCCATGTTCGACCTGGCCTTGCCCATGGCCGAGAGCGACGATTCCCACTGAGGCCGGAACGCAAAACCTTAATCAACGCTAGTGGAGTTTCCCGTCCATGGAACTCAGACCCGCTCCCAAGACCTACACCAAGGACGGCCACCGGGCCATCAGTCCCGCGGCCACCCTGAAGAAGGTTGAACCGTTGCTCGCCACGGCAGGGATAACCAGGGTAGCGGACATAACCGACCTGGACCGCATCGGGATACCGGTCTTCTCCAGCATACGCCCTGGGGCCAAGGAGGGCGCCATATCTATATACAACGGAAAAGGCGCCAGCCGGGAGCAGGCCAAGGTCTCGGCCATAATGGAGGCCATGGAGCGCTATTCCGCCGAGTACAGGGACGACAAGGTGCGCCGGGACCTCTTGGAGAACATGCTATCTTCAGAGAACGCGGTGGACCCACGGTCGCTCATACTTCCCCAGATGATCAACATGCACGTGCACTACCAGCCCATCGCCTGGGTAAAGGGCTTCGACCTGATGGAGGGCGAGGAGGTCTGGGTGCCGGCGTCCGCGGTGTTCCATCCTTACCAATCGACCAAGGACCTGCAGCTGTTCCGCACCAACACCAACGGCCTGGCCTCCGGCAACAACATGGAGGAGGCGGTGCTGCACGCCATGTGCGAGGTCATCGAGCGGGATGGATGGTCGATATGCGAGGCCCAGAGGCTCCCTCGCGGCGACATCATCGTGGAGGAGGACTGCCCGGTGGTATCGGAGCTCCTGGAGAAGTTCCGCTCCCAGGGCGTGGAGGTGCACCTGAAGGACCTGACCAGCGATGTGGGGGTCCCCACCATCGCCGCGGCCGCCGACGATGTGCGCATGAAGGACCCCGCCCTGCTCAACCTGGGCGTGGGAACCCATCTCAGCCCCAGGGTGGCGGCCATTCGGGCGCTCACCGAGGTGGCCCAGAGCCGCTGCACGCAGATCCACGGGGCCAGGGAGGACACCACCAAGGCCGACCTCAACCGCACCGTGGGCTATGAGCGCATGAAGCGGCTGAACTCCATGTACTTCTCCTCGTCATCGGACGGGAGGCGCATATCCGACTACGAGGAGCGGGACACCAAGGACCTGCTGGAGGACATCGAGGTGATCCTGGAACGGTTGGACTCCCTGGGCTTCGACCGGGTGGTGGCCGTGGACCTCACCCGTCCGGAGCTGGGCATACCGGTGGTGCGCATGATCATCCCCGGGATGGAGATATACGCCATGGACATGGACCGTGAGGGTCCGAGGCTGGGGGCATGAGCCGGCCGATCATCTACCTGGGCCCGAGCCTTCCCTTGGCCGAGGCGCGCGCCATCCTCGAGGCGGACTACCGCCCTCCGGTGAAGAGGGGTGACCTCAGCGCCCTGCAGGACGCCGAGCTGGTCGGCATCATCGATGGGGTCTTCCTGCAGAACTGCTCCGTGGGCCACCGGGAGATACTGGCCCTTATTCAGCGGGGGGTCCGGGTGGTCGGCGGGGGCAGCATGGGGGCCCTGCGGGCCGCGGAGATGCGGCAATACGGCATGAAGGGCGTGGGCAGGATATTCGAGATGTACGCCTCCGGGAGGATAGAGGGGGATGACGAGGTGGCCCTGGTCTTCGACCCGGAGAACATGGAGCCCCTCTCCGAGCCCATGGTGAACCTGCGATTCATGCTCGACAGGGCCCTGGAACTGGGGGAGATCGATGATATCGAGCGGGGGGAGCTGATCGACCGTCTGCGCTCGACATACTATCCGAGACGCAACATACCTGGGTTCCTGTCCATCGCGGACACGGTGCTAGGGCCTAAAAGGGGGAATGAGTTCCGCGAACTTTTTGTGGTTATCTACCATGATATTAAGAAGGAGGATGCAATTTCCGTTGTAAATCATATAAAGAACATGATCTAAGGGAGGATTTTTTTATTATAAGAGCATTTCAAAAAAATTTAATTTACGCACCTAACAATATATTACATTTGTTAAATATTAAAAAATTTTACAACGTTAAAAAAGGCCTCTTTTCGTCTGGAACCTCTAAAAAATTAAGCTATTGTTTAACATGGATGGATTGTCCATCCATCATCAAGCTTATATTCTAACTTAACATTCTCGAGTCCGCAAGGGGTACCGGTTTTCTCAGGATTGATGCAAATCTGCTTGAGGGGACCGAGTTATTGAAAAGGAGGTAAAAAATGGCAAAGTACAAGGACAAGGTGGACTTGTATGACGACAGAGGCAAACTGATCGAAAAGGACGTGCCTCTGGACGCTATAAGTCCGTTAAACAACGCCGCCATTAAGCGAACCATCTCTCTGACGAAGAGGACGATCGCCGTCAACCTCGAGGGTATTGAGAAGGGTCTCAAGACCGGAGCGGTTGGTGGATTGAACGTTCCCGGCAGGGTTTTGGAGCTCGCCGTTGTGGCGAACGCAGACAAGCTGGCCAAGAAGATCAAGGACACTCTGAAGGTCGCTAAGGACGATGACACCGAAGTCAAGACCATGGCGGACGGAAAGAGGATGGTCGTGACCTGCCCCAGCACCAGGATCGACACCGGAGCCGAGTACACCACTGGATACACCGCGGTGGCTGCTGCGGTCACTGAGGCCATCATCGACCAGTTCGACGTGAACATGTTCGAGGCCCCGATGGTCAAGGCTGCCGTCTGGGGAAGATATCCGCAGACCATCAACATGGTCGGTTCCAACCTGAAGACCATCCTGGATGTCCCGCAGCTGAACGAGGGTACTGGCTACGCGCTCAGGAACATCATGGCCAACCACATCGTCATGCTGACCGGCAGGAACGCCATGAACGCCGCTGCGCTGTCTTCCATATATGAGACCGTGGCCGCCTACGAGATGGGTGACGCCGTCGGTAACTTCGAGAGGCAGCACCTGTTGTCCCTGGCCTACCAGGGCCTGAACGCCAACAACCTGGTCTACAGCTGGGTAAAGGAGAACGGCAAGACCGGCACCGTCGGTGATGTCGTCGCTTCCATGGTTGGCCGCGCCCTTGAGGACAAGGTCATAAAGAAGGGAAAGAAGTTCCCCTCCGGATTCGTTGAGTACACCACCAACGACTTCCCGCTGTGGAACGCCTACGTGTCCGCCGGTATGCTCGCCGCGATATGCGTGAACATCGGCGCCGCGAGGGCCGCGCAGGGTATCCCGTCCACCATTCTGTACTACAACGACCTGGTGGAGCACGAGACCAGCCTGCCCGGTGTAGACTATGGTAGGGCCATGGGTACTTCCGTCGGTATGTCCTTCTTCAGCCACTCTATCTACGGTGGCGGAGGCCCGGGACTGTTCCACGGGAACCACGTCGTTACCAGGCACGCCAAGGGAACCGTCATACCCGTCATCGCAGCCGGATGCGCTCTGGACGCTGGTACTCAGTACTTCAGCGCCGAGAACACCTCCCTGATGATGAAGGAAGTGTTCGGTGAGATTGACGTGTTCAAGAGCCCGATGAAGATGGTCGGCAAGGAGGCCAAGAAGCTGAAGGAGCTGGTCTGAACATGAGTACGCCTGCCTC
>MVPZ01000077.1 GCA_002067045.1 Methanomassiliicoccales archaeon PtaB.Bin134
ATGATCAAAATAACATCGTACGCGAGCTCCAGGACTGGCTGTCTTTAAAGAAGATAGACCTAAAGGATAATCATGTATTCCTGGAAGGTGGAAAGCTGGATGGACTTACTAGTCATCTCATCGAAAATGTACGTACCGAACTACTGGTCATCAATCCGTTTGTCGATATGGCCAACATCGTCAACATGATGAAGGAGCGGGTACAGAAAGGGTGTAACGTAACTCTGCTCACAAGAGTTCCCGGAACAAAGGATAAGAGCGAAGTACTGGACAACCTGAAAGAATATGGAATGAAGGTGTTGACCAATAAGACGGTCCATGCCAAGATAATGATATTCGATCGCGGAGTCGCAATTATATCCTCGATGAACCTCTATCCTTTTTCAGTCGCCGGAGGATCATGGGAGGCAGGGATAGCCACGTGTTCGGATGACACGGTTAGTGATGTGTTGAACACAGTGTTCATGAAGTTAGAGGAGAAGGAAACATCACTATGGGAAAAATCACAAGGCATATCTCAATAGTATCACCAAATCTTTGACCATCTGGATGTATGGGCCGTCTTCGAGTCGAAAATGTCACCATAATATTGATTTGCTATTGAGGCATTCAACACCAGATCTCAATGACAACGCTCTTCAAGAAGGTGGATTACTCTTTAGCCAAATTGATTCAGGACATTGACATGGGCGAGATAGGTCTTCCCGAGATCCAGAGGCCGTTCGTATGGAAGAAGACCCAGGTCAAGGATCTATTCGATTCGATGTTCAAGGGTTACCCCGTTGGAAATTTCCTTTTCTACGAGAGCGCCATCCCCGAACCTTTGAGACAGATCGGCCTGGAGAATAAACAGAAAGCCCCCAGGCTTTTGATCGTGGATGGCCAACAGAGGCTGACATCCCTCTACGCTGTGATGAAAGGTGTGCCGATCAGGAATAACAAATATCAGACCTACAAGATCGCCATCGCCTTCCGACCTCGCGATGGGGAGTTCAAGGTCGCGGACGCGGCCACCGAGAAAGATCCCGAATTCATTTCAAACATCAGCAGGCTCTGGGCGGACGGGACCAGCAAGACTCAATTCACCAGGGAGTTCTTGACCCGCCTGAGTGAAACCCACCCCATCGATCAGGCCGAATCCGACAGATTGAGCGATACGATAGAACGGCTTTACGGTCTGGTGAACTATCCCTTCTCAGCCCTTGAGCTAAGTCCTAGTCTGGATGAGGAACAGGTGGCCGATGTATTCGTGAGAATAAACAGTAAAGGCAAGACTCTGGTCCAATCAGATTTCATACTCACTCTAATGTCCATCTTCTGGGATGATGGTAGGAACGACCTAGAAAGATTCTGCCAGGAATGCACCGTTCCTTCTGCCGGGGCTTCATCGCCGTATAATCATTATTGGGAACCATCCCCCGACCAGTTGCTCAGGGTGATCATAGGGGTGGGTTTCAGAAGAGCGGTATTACGATATGCGTATCTGCTCCTCAAAGGCAAGGACCTGGAGACCGAGAATTATTCGGTGGAGAGGAGGGATGCACAGTTCGCGATTCTAAAGTCCGTGCAAAAGGACGTGTTGAATCTGCAGAACTGGCACGACTTCTTTAAGATACTGGTCCGGGCGGGATACAGAAGGTCGCAGATGATCACCTCTCAGATGACCATCGCCTATAGTTATGCCCTCTATCTCATCGGAAAGAGGGATTACCATGTTGACGAGTTCGTATTGAGGGATACCATTGCGAGATGGTTCTTCATGGCTCAATTGACTGGTAGATACACGAGCAATCCCGAGACAACGATGGAGCAGGACCTCACGAAGTTGAGAGGTGTCAATACGGCAGGGGAGTTCGCGTCCCAGTTGAACCGGGTGATCGACGAAACGCTGACCGAGGATTACTGGAACATCACGCTTCCCAATGAACTTGAGAAGTCATCCGCACGAAGCCCGGGGCTGTTCGCTTACTACGCTGCCCTGAACCTACTGGATGCCAAGGTTCTATTTTCTAGGGTGAAGGTTTCCGAACTGTTAGACCCGGTGACCAACCCAAAGAAGGAACCGGTGGAAACACATCATCTATTCCCGAAGGGGTATTTACGAGGGTTGGGGGTCCAGGACGTCATCGAAACGAACCAGATCGCAAACATGGCCATGTTGGAGTGGATGGACAATATCAAGATCACCGATAGGGCACCCAGCTCGTATTTCCCGGAGTACGCAGCAAGGTTCGATCCCCAGGAACTTCAAAGTATGATGTACTGGCATGCTCTGCCCGAGGGCTGGGAGAACATGAATTATTTCGATTTCCTGGCTCAAAGGAGGAAAATGATAGCTCAGGTCATTAAGGATGGGTTCAGCAGGCTTTATGGATTCAATCCCTGATAGATTGGACTAGTCTTTTTTTAATATTTGAGACTCCATAATAGTCAGACGAATCTTCAACCTACCAATGTTAATTCAAATTAATTTAATTGATATAATTAATTTTATGGTCATAATTAGGTTCCTTCAACCGTTCGCCTTATTACCAACTTAAGTTTTGCAGAATAATTAACAATTTTTGAGGGCGATCTAATACTATCAATTTCGATCCATTTCCAATGCTAACATTCTCCAGTTAATATAATAATTATTGATACAGTATGATTATTAATTCCATAATCTGGAAGTAACTATTAAGATACAGAAGGGCGGTGCCATTCCACTCATTGCTCAGTTGTTGGAATGAGTGACGTTGGTGGGCGTCGACATGGATTCGCCGGAAGTCGGAAAATATGTGGTGATTAGAAAGAGGCCCGCTGTGGTCAGGGATGTCAAGACCTTCTCCGATGGGCAATCCGCTCGGCTGATGCATACCGTCGAGGTCGATTACCTGGACGGTCTGGAGAATCCCGATCACGACCGCATCGTCTGGGAAAGGGAGATACGGCCGCAGCTACTGCCAGCACTTGACCTCCCGGACATTATGGCGCCTGGTCTCACATTGGACGATCCCGGCCGATTCCATGCATTCCTCGATGCCCTCAACTGGACCTCGAACTGTGTGGCCGAATGGGATGGCAAGGAACTTCGGTATTCCACAGTTCCCCTGCTCAGCCCATGGTACAGTTCGGTGCAGGTGGAGGATTACCAACTGCTCCCGGTCCTGCAGGCCATGACCATGCCCCGGGTGAACATGCTTTTGGCCGACGATGTTGGTCTGGGGAAGACCATCGAGGCCGGTCTGATAATGCAGGAGCTCATCCGTCAGCGGCGCATCCGCCGCATGCTGATAGTATGCCCCGCATCCCTTCAGATACAGTGGCAAGACGAGATGAAGGAGAAGTTCAATCTGGATTTCACCATCGTGGACTCGGACGAGGTCTACCGCGTTCAGCGCGAGCTGGGCGTGGACGCCAACCCCTGGCTGGAGCATCCGCGTGTCATCGCCTCCATGGACTATCTGAAGCAAGGCGACATACTGCGCCGGTTCATGCACGCCTCTTCCGCCATGCGCCCCAAGGACAGCGCCATGTTGCCCTGGGACCTGCTGGTGGTCGACGAGGCGCATAACTTCTCCCCGGCCTGGCTCAGGGATGAGAGCGACAGATGCACCATGCTTCGAACGCTCGCGCCGAACTTTGAACACCGCCTCTTCCTAACCGCCACTCCGCACAACGGCTACACGCTGTCCTTCACCGGCCTCCTGGAGCTACTGGACCCGGTGAGGTTCCTGCAGAAGACCTCGTTGGAGGAGGAGGACATAAAGCAGCTCTCTCTGGTGATGGTGCGCCGGATGAAGGAGGAGCTCAATGAGGGAAGGGACCCTCCGCGCTTCTCCCAGAGGGAAGTGAAGGCCATACCTATCCGGATGACCGAGGTCGAGGACCGCCTCTATCGGGAATTGCGCGTATACCACGACCAAGTGAAGAAGGAGTTCCGGGCCAAGCGCGAATTGGTGATATGTGAGTTCATTTTCACCATGCTGCGCAAGCGGTTGCTCTCCAGCTCCTACGCCTTCGCGCGCACCTGGTGGAACCACGTAGACGGTTTCGATCTGGAAGGCTTCGATCTGGACCAGGCCTACGAATCCAAGAAGAGAGCCGAGGCCGTTGTGCCCGAGGACGACGAGCGGGACCGCCGCGAGGAGGACGCCGCACGTCACGGGGCGGCATGGATGCGAAGCAAGTATCCGCGGCTCAAGGGAAGCATCGATAGGGTCAGCAAGGCCCTGGAGGACATGGGCTGGACCAGGGAGGCGGCCCGAAGCGACCTCTCCCGCATGAAGCGATACCCGCAGGATGCCAAGTTCGAGGCGCTGCGGTCATGGATCGACGATAACCTCATGGCCAACGGGATGCTGAGGAAGGACGAGAGGGTCATCGTGTTCACCGAGTACAAGGATACCCTGGACTACCTGGTGGAGCGCCTGAAGGGCATGAACATGACCGAACCCCAGGTTCAACTGCTCTTCGGAGGGGCCAGCGCCGAACAGAGGAGGCTGGTCAAGGACGAGTTCAACGAGCCCACGTCCCAATTGCGTATCCTCCTGGCCACGGACGCCGCCTCGGAAGGGCTGAACCTGCAGACCTCCTGCCGCTACGTGATCCATCACGAGCTACCCTGGAGCCCCACCCGCCTGGAGCAGAGGAACGGCCGCGTGGACCGTCACGGCCAGTACCGGGACGTTTCCATATTCCACTACGTTTCCGACCAATGGGAGGACCTGCAGTTCCTGGACTTCGTGGCCCGCAAGGCGCATACCGTGCGCACGGACCTGGGCAGCATGGGCCGCGTGCTCGACGAAGCGGTGGTGGACTTCTTCAGCGGCAGGATGGGCAAGGAGGAACTCCAGGAAAGGCTCGATCAGGCCGACAAAGGACGCCAGGACCGCGAGGACCTCCGGCACCGGGCGCCCCTGGGTCCCGAGATGCTCTCCCGGGCGGTGAGCGATTATTATGGCACCAAGGCACTGCTCAACCTTGACGAGGGGAGGATGGCCCGCCTGCTGTACGAGGCGGTCCGCATGGACGGTGGCGCGATATCATTGCAGGACGGGGAGGCCCGCTTCCAGGTGGTCCCCCCGACCTGGGAGAAATTGGTGCGTTCATCCCTGCTGCTCGCCAAGGAGAACAATGCCCAGCCGAAGATGGTGTTCGACCCCTCCCGCCTCGAGGAGAACGCGGGGGGCATACTGCAGTTCCGTCCGCGGCGGGACGTCCGGCTGATCACGCTGAGCCATCCGTTGATGGCCCGGGCCACCTCCTCCTTCAGGCGCAGGCTGTGGATGCCCTTCGAGGAATCCGGGCTAAGCCGTTTCACTGTGGAAGGGGCCGAGCTGCCCCAGGGGCTGGACAAGATGGTATTGATATCCTACACCATCCTGGCCCGCAACCGGCTGGGGGAGCGGTTCCGGGAGGGCATGGCCCACGTGGCCCTGGGCAAGGGGGCGGAGGGATGGCATGTGCTCGCGGACACGAAAGATAATTCGCGAATAGTGGGCACCTCGGTGTCGAACTTATCCACGGTGATGAAAGACATCCGCAGGGACTGGGGGTCCATCCGGGCTCTGGCCGAGATGGAGAGGTTCGCCTTGGCCACCTCGCTGCACGAGGTCCTTGAACGGGAGCTCTCCTCGGAATGGGAGCGCAGCCGGTCCGAGCTGTCCCGCCTGTATCGGCATAGGAAGGAGTCCCTGCGACTGGACCGCAGCAAGTTCCTGAAGAAGCTGCAGGAGGAGCTGCTCAGGGCGGAGGAGAGGGCCAAGCAGCTCACCTTCAGCGACGACCTCAACGAGGAGCGTCGTCGCCATTATGAGGAGATCAAGGCCAAGTACAACGAGGCCAACTGGGAGGCGGAGAGGGCCAACATCGAGAGCATGGTGGCCAGGCTGGAGGCCGAGGAGAAAAGGATGATGGAGAAGGTTCTGCCTCTCAGGCACTCCCTGGGGGACGACGGGGTGCTCATGCAGGTGGCCGCGGTCAGGGTGCTGGTCAGGGAGGGTAGTTGATGTACGACGACAAGTGGTGGAGCGAGCTGCGGCAGAGCGGCGTGCTGATATCCCCCACGGTGCTGCAGGAACGCCTTCCCTCCGGGCCTCCCGAGATCGATGAATACCGGTACAACCGGCTGAGGGACGCATACACCCGATACCTATCCATACGCTCCAAGGCCGGAGAGGACGATCGCGGGAACCTCAACGCCTGGTTAAACGAGGTATTGGAGGTTTTCCTTGGCATACCCAAGGAGTGGTGGCTGCGCGGGAACGAGCTTCCCCCATCCCTGCACGTCAAGGGCATCGGCAAGGAGATGCTGCGGCCGAGCAGGGCGCTGATCCTTGGTGCGGACATCTCCAAGCCTCTCCTGCTCCTCAAGATCGATGAGAGGGAGCGGATCGGTTCAGGAAAGGGGAGGAATGAGTACAGCAAGCTCGTGGAGCTCATGAGGGGGGCCAAGGTCGACCTGGGAATCATAACCAACGGCGAGCAGTTCCGACTGGTGCTCGCGGGCATGGAACACGATTGCTGGGTGGAATGGGAGGCCTCCCGCTGGTTCGAGGATTCCCTGGGCCGGCGGCAGCTCGACGGTTTTTCGGCGTTATGCGGCAAGGGGATGTTCGCCGGTCCTGGCGGTGCCTACCCGCTACGGGAGTGGGTGCGGGAGAGCCGGGGCAAGCAGGGCGAGCTGTCCGCGGTGCTGGGCGAGCAGACCCGTAAGGCCGTGGAGGACCTGCTGGACGCCCTGGACCGCTCCATCAGGGCCGAACCCAGTCTGCGCTCCTACTTCGACGACCTTGGTCTGAGCGACGAGAGGAGGCTGGAGGCCATGTATCAGGGGGCCATACGAATGGTCATGCGCCTGGTGGTGGTGTTCTACGCCGAATCGCGCGGGTTGCTGGACCGGGACCGGGAGGCCTACTTCTCCTCGTACGGGGCGGAGGGCCTATTCCGCCAGCTGAACGCCTCGGCGCGGCTGGCCGGGGAGCGCTCCCTGGAGGACCACGAGCATTCCTGGCCCCGCCTCCTGTCGCTGTTCCGCCTGATACACGAGGGATGCTCCGATCCCGACCTGCAGATCACCCGCTACGGTGGCGAGCTCTTCGAGCGCGGTGATGCAAGGTCGCAGGACCCCATCCTGCGCGCGGTGGCCCTGTTCGAGGACGACAGGGTGAGGATAAGCGACGCCACGGTGTTCAGGGTCCTCCGGCTGCTGCGCATAGGGAAGCTGAGGGCCCGCTCCGGTCGTTCCGTGCAAACGGTGAGCGGGCCGGTGGACTTCTCGGACCTGCGCACTGAGTACATCGGCATGATGTACGAAGGTCTCCTGGACTACCGGCTGAGGGAGGTGACCGCCGAGGAGGAGGCGGTGGTGT
Source organism: Methanomassiliicoccales archaeon PtaB.Bin134 (assembly GCA_002067045.1). The sequence continues at coordinate 7,356 of MVPZ01000077.1, forward strand.
TCCTGAACCTGGGGGATCAGCCGGCGCTTCCGCTATCCCTTCTCCGCAAGCTCAGCGACGCTCAGCTGCGAGACCTGCTGAAGGGGCTGGGCAAGCCGCCGAAGGGGAATGATGATGAGGAAGAGGCCGAAGAGGGCGAGGAGGAGACCGGCGAGCTGACTGGCGAGGAGATCATGGAGGAGGCCGACCGCGAGGAGGATATGCGGGAGGCCGAGGATCCCGTGCTGATCTGGGCGCGTCACGCCGTAACCGTCCTGGGAAAGGTCAAAAAGGGCACAGGAAGGAACTTCAACGAATTCGAGTACCGACGGAAATTGGACGAAGAGGCCAATAAACTCATCGCTGACTCCAAGAAGGAGGGGCAGATGTACCTGGTACGCAGCTCCGGTTCCCGCAAGGGCACCGGGACCTTCTACACCAGGCCGCAGCTGGCCGTGCCCACGGTCAAGCGCACGCTGGAACCCCTGCTTTATGAAACTAGGGAGGGGGAGAAGATCCCGCGCACTCCCGGGGAGATACTGGCTCTCAAGGTCTGCGACCCGGCCATGGGCTCCGGGAGCTTCCTGGTGGCCGCGCTCAACGAGATCACCGAGGCCCTGTACCGCTCGCTTTGGGAGCACCAGAAGCTGAAGCATGGGGATGGCGAGGCCACCATCGTGCTTCCTACGGGGGAGAGGTCCAGGGGCGAGTTCCGGGAGGAGCTGGTGAAGTACCACGTCGACGAGGAGCACTTCGAGGAGGCCACGAAGGCGCGGTTGAAGCGCTACGTGGTGGAGAGGTGCATCTACGGCGTGGACATCAATCCCCTGGCGGTGGAGCTGGCCAAGCTCTCGCTGTGGGTCGAGACTCTGGACCGGGAGCTGCCGTTCGGCTTCCTGGACCACAAGCTGAAGTGCGGTAACTCTCTTGTGGGGTGCTGGCTGGACCGCTTCCAAGAGTATCCGCTACTGGCTTGGTTGAGGGAGGGCGGGGACAAGGGGCATTCCGGTATCAACTTCAAGAAGGACGAATGGACCAAGGCCATCAAGGACGTGCTGAACGAGAGGGTCAGGCCCGAGCTCACCGCCCTGATCAACGGCCAGATGTCACTGTCCGACTACGCCTTCGAGGACGGCCGTCAGGTGGAATCCCTCAAGGGAAAGGCGCTGAGGCTGGCGGAGGAGATGCACTCCAAGGGCCTTTTCGGCGACGGCTTCCAGGAACGGGAGGAGTTCTACCGGGAGAAGGTGCTGAACGATGAGGGGCTGCGGTCCCTCAGGCAGGCCTTCGACCTGTGGTGCTCGATATGGTTCTGGCCAGCGGATTCCCTGGACGAGTGTCCCACGCCCTCCAGCTTCTACAGGCCAAGCGAGGCTCTGCTGGCCAGGTCTTCGGAGATAGCCAGGGAATTGCAGTTCTTCCACTGGGAGCTGGAGTTCCCGGACGTGTTCTTCGGGACCGGGGGATTCGACTCCATCATCGGCAACCCGCCCTGGGAGATCAGCAAGCCCATCTCCAAGGAGTTCTTCACGCTTTACGATCCGATATACCGCACCTATGGCAAGCAGGAAGCGCTCACCCGTCAGAGGGAGCTGTTCTCCAAGGACCGATCGATAGAGAGGGCCTGGCTATCTTACAACGCCAGATTCAAGGCCATGAGCAACTGGGTCGGCAATGTGGCCTATCCGTACGGGGATAGCAGGGACGAAGTCCGCGGCGGAAGCAAAGTGTCGCTGGGCCGGGGGAAGGGCGATCCGCACGACAGGTGGCGGGAGAGGAGGGAGCGGAAGGGCGTGGATGCCAGCGGGCACCCGTTCCGCCATCAGGGCTCGGCGGACCTGAACACCTACAAGCTGTTCCTGGAGATGGGGTGGCAGCTGAACCGGGAGGGGGGGAGGCTGGGGCTGATCGTTCCTTCCGGGATATACACTGACAACGGCACCAAGGCGCTGCGGGAGCTGTTCATCGAGCACAACCAATGGGAATGGATATTCTGCTTCGAGAACCGCAAGAAGATATTCAACATCGATTCCAGGTTCAAGTTCGGCCCGGTCATCGTGCAGAAGGGCGGCAGGACGGAAAGGATAAGAACGGCGTTCATGCGGCACGACCTGGAGGATTGGGAGGAACCGGAACGCTTCGTCATCGATTATGGGCGGGAGCAGATAGACAAGTTCTCGCCGAAGTCCAAATCTATACTAGAGATCCAGAGCCAAAGGGACCTGGAGATATTGACGAAGATCTATTCCAACTCGGTGCTGCTGGGAGACCAGGGGCCGGACGGCTGGGGAATCAAGTACGCTACAGAGTTCGACATGACCAACGACTCCCATCTGTTCCCCCCGCGGAGCTGGTGGGAGGAGAAGGGGTACAAGCCGGACCAGTATGGACGATGGCTACCGCCGGAGGGGGAGAAGCCCAAGCTGATCTACAAGGGTAAGGAGATCGGACCGCCGGGGGATATTGGGTTGCCGCTGTATCAAGGGATAATGATATGGCAGTACGATTCAAACTACCAAGCCTATGTATCTGGGGCAGGTAATAGGACAAAATGGGAAATACTGGGTAACGATGATAAAGATTTGATTTATCCGCAATTCATACTACCACAGTCTGTTGCTGTGAATAAAGGGATTGTTCCAACAAGAGTTGGAATATCCTTCAGAGATATTACGAATGCAACAAATGAGCGAACTATGGTAGCTTCCCTCAATCTTGGTATGCCTTGCGGAAATGTTTTAGGTGTTTTAACCATCCAGAAGAAGGAAAACTCACTAGGTGAATTAATACTACTATCAATATTAAATTCATTTTGTTATGATTTTGCCATCCGAAATCGTATTGGGGGAACCCACCTGAATTATTATATTATTGAAGAAACCCCATTGGCGATAAAATCGATGCTGTCTGAGAAATTGGTACTACTTTGCGCCCAGTTGACATTAACTCAACAAAGATTTTCACCGTTATGGCTCACAATTAATCATAGTTATCCTAATCTCATTCAATCGCCTATATCGAAATTAAAGGCACTCACCGAATATGAGAGAGTAAGGGTTCAATGTTTGATAGACAGTTTATTGGCAGCTCATTATGGTTTGTCATTTGACGATTTTCAATGGATTCTCCGGATGGATACTAGTCAAACAAAAGGCTTCTGGAGGGTCGACTCGAATAAACCAATGGAGATTCGACGACAAATTATTTCTTTATACGCATATAAATGTTTACAAGTTACCGGAATTGACGAATTCTGTAAGTATGTTAGTACTTGGGTAATCCCAGACAAAATTAAATTTTTCATCAAGGAAAATGGAACTATCGACTTCGACGATCCCAACGGCACCGAGTACGAGGTCGCTTCCAAGCTCGGTCCCAGATACCTGCCATGGCAGCTCGAGGGCACTCCCGAGGAAAGCTGGAAGGAGTGCGAGATGCACGCCCGCAACATCCTCGGCGAGGAAGGGTTCAGGAAGTTCATGAAGGACCTCGAGGACGGGAAGTACGATGTTACCCCAGCCGAGGAATCGCCCTCTCACAAGGACGAGGTTCTGAAGGTCATGGACAAGGCTCGCTCCACACATCAGGAGACCATTGATGTCAAGCGCAAGCAGAAAGGCCTCTTCGATTTCAGTGGTGATGGTAAATGAGCATTAACCCAATAATGTTCGCTCGAGAGGTCAACAAGCAGTTCCTCCGTTATCAGATGACCGCCTTCCCCTTGACGGATCCGGACATGAACGCCCAGGCCAGGAAGATGCTGGGTGACGAGTCATCCTCGCAACTAGTGAAAGGCCCATATATTTCCCTGTCCCGCACTTTCGCCGACGGTCCATCTCTCCGGGAGCTCGCCGATGCCGGGAGGCTGCACCCCGTCCTGGCGTCCAAGTCCCCATATCCAAGGCTGTTCGCGCATCAGGAAAAGGCCCTGGAGGCCCTGGAGAAGGAAAGGCATTGCCTCATCTCCACCGGCACCGGTTCCGGCAAGACCGAGGCCTTCCTCTATCCAATTGTCGATCACTGCCTCAAAGAGATGGACGCCGGTAGGACCAAGGGGATCAGGGCGATCCTGGTGTACCCAATGAACGCCCTGGCCCAGGACCAGCTGGAACGACTCAGGAATCTTCTCGCCGGGACCGGGGTCACCTTCGGCATGTACGTGGGAAGCACGCCCAGGGACGCCTCCGAGCTCAGCAACATCACCAAGATGGAGAAGGGGGATGGCATGGACAAGGTCCCCGAATACGTCAAACGCTTCTCCGGACACAAGGCCATGACCTACGTCCCCTGGGAGGAAAGGATCACCGAGCAGGAGATGAGGGAGGATCCTCCAATGCTCCTGCTGACCAACGTCAATCAGCTGGAATATCTCCTCACCCGCGGACAGGACCTCTTCATGTTCGAGAACGCCCCTATACGCTTCCTGGTGTTCGATGAGGCGCACACCTACAGCGGCAGCAGGGGGGCGGAGGTGGCCGTGCTAATCCGCAGGCTCAGGGTTCTCTGCCAGCGCTCCGTGGACGATCTGCTGTGCGTTGGCACCAGCGCCACCATCGCCGATCCCAATGGCGCCGACGAGGATGCCAGGAAATTCGCCTCCCGCTTCTTCGGTGTTCCTGAGGACAAGGTCAGCGTCGTGCGCGAGGTCTACAAGGGGCAGGAGTGGGGCAGCCCGAGATTCCTTCCGGACCAGTTCGGGGACGATTCGCAGTCCCTGTTCGACCTGGCCGCCGAGGCCCTGTCCGCAGAGGATGGCAGGGAACAGGTGTCCGCGATCATCAAACGCATCTCCAAGCACGTACTGGGAGATGATTGGCGCGCGCAGCTCTACGAGGTTCTGCGGGGCAACGATGCGGTGAAGGCCATCTTCGAGGTCTTCAACAAGCCCAAACACCTGATGGACGGCACCAGGGAGGTCTGGCAGCGTTTGGGCCGCGGGGAGCCTGACGATAATTCCGCATTCGAGGTGCTCTGCTATCTTGCCCTGGGCGCAGCAGCTGAAAAGGACGGTACGCCTCTGCTGAAACCCCAAGTTCATTACTTCATCCGGGGCCTTGGAGGGGCGGTGGCGACGCTGGATGAAAGGGGCGGTCGCACCAACGCCACCCTGTTCTTCAACCGGCAGTCCGCCCTGGGCAAGGACGGCATGGTGCCCGGCGGGGTCCATGAGGTCCTGACCTGCGTCAGATGCGGACAGCACTACTACGCGTCCACATACTCCAATGTCCTGGACGGCCAAGGCCTCAAGGGAGGTCTGGCCGAGGGCGACAACACTTTCTGGCCTGTATCCGACGGGGAGGGGGTCAGGCTGGTCTTCACCGATCGCTTCGTCAGCGAGGAACAGGATGTAGAGGATCCCGAGGAGCAGACGAAGCGTCTGGACAAGAAGCGTGTGCTCGGATACATCTGCCGCAGGTGCGGCGCCCTGCACGCAAATCCCGGGAATGTCTGCAGCAACCCGGCATGCCGCCATTCCGAAAGGCTTCTGGTGGTCCATGTGCTCAACGACCACGGTGCGGTGAGGGCATGTCCGGTATGCGGCCACCGCGGTCCGCGATATTCATTCCGATCCGATGCGCTGAAGCCCCTTAAGGCGGTCACGGTCGCCGACGTCCATATCCTGGCCCAGGAGATGATAAACGCCCGTTCGGTCACTGGCCGCAAGCTGCTGATATTCGCCGACAATCGTCAGGATGCCGCCTTCCAGGCGGCGTGGATGCAGGACCACGCCCGCCGCTACCGACTGCGCAGCATGATGAACGGGATACTGACCGCAGCGGGCCGACCCATGTCCATCGGCGATGTGCAGAGGGCGCTGATGGAACAGTTCCGTAAGGACCGGGACCTGGCCAGGGAACTGCTTCCCGAGGTGTTCCTGGACGCCGTGGAGGAGCAGTACAGCTCTCACGTCGAGCGGGAACTGGAAAAGGTGCTGCGCATCCATCTGCTGCGGGAACTGGCCACCAACTATCCTCAGCGCGACTCTCTGGAGAGGTGGGGGAAGTTGGGAATCGAATACGGGCTTTCCGAGAAAGAGGATTGGATAGTGAACATATCCTCCAGGTACGGACTCCACGCCAAGGAGGTGGTCGACGGCGTTTCCACGCTCCTCGACATGTACCGACGCTCCCGCGTCCTCTACGATCCGAAGGAGGACATATTCACCCATTACTGGATGAAAGGGGATCCCGAGGTGCTTCGCGGTTACCTGCCCTACTTCGAGATGCCCCCGGTGGGGCTCAAGCTCAGCAAGGCCCCCGAGGACAATAAAACCCAGGTGAAGTCCCTGTTGACCACGCACAACGTCACCATGGCCGAGGCCTTCGTCGGCAAGTGGGGCATCGAGGAGAAGGAGGTGAGGAACATCCTATCGGACATATGGAACGGTCTGGTCGCCAGGAACGTTCTCATTCCTGTGCAGCTCAGGGGGCACAGGGGCACCCCTCTCTCCGGGTCCAACGGCGTGTTCCAGATTGACAGCTCAAGGCTTGGCCTCAAGCCGATCAACCGACGGTTCAGATGCAACTCCTGCGGCAGGATTCACTCCCGGGCGACCCCAAACATGAGCTGCACGGTCAGCCAATGCCATGGGAGGCTGATCGAGGAGGAGCCGCCGGCGGACGACTACAACGTCAGCATGCTGGAACGCGACTTCCGCATGATCCGGGCCCGGGAGCACTCCGCCCAGGTACCCATGGAGGACCGCGCAAAGCTGGAGCGCTCCTTCAAATCGGAGGATGGGGTGAACTGTCTGGTGGCAACTCCAACACTGGAGCTGGGGGTGGACATCGGGGCGCTGGACATGACCCTGATGCGCAACATGCCCCCTCTCCCCGCCAACTACTGGCAGAGGGCCGGAAGGGCCGGAAGAAGGCACCGCATGGCCGTGGTGTTCACCTACTGCCGCCGCAGCGTGCACGATGAGTACTTCTTCGAAGATCCGAACCGGATGCTGTCCGGGACCATCTGCCCGCCCAGCTTCAACCTTCGAAATCCGGTGCTGGTGAGAAAGCATGCCCATGCCGCTGCCCTGACCGAGCTACATAGGCTGAGAGAGGCACTCTCGGACGCCGCAGCGAAGCTGGAGGTGGAGAACGCCATCAAGGACGCCTTCCCGTCCTTCATCGCCGATTATCTGTTCGACGAGCAAAACCGCTACCGGAAGGAAAGTCCAAGCTTCCCCTCGTTGGGCAGAGTGATGGGCGCGAACCTGCCCATCATCCGTAAGCAGATCTCCGAGGTCTTCCAGCAGACCTGGCCCGTGGACTCCATGGACGAGGTGAGCGACGAGAGGATAAACGACATCCTGGCCGGCATGCACATCTCATTGGAGGCGCAGGTAAGATTGTTCCACGAAAGGCTGATGTGGGCCCTGCGCACACAATGGCGATTGCAGGATGCCAATCGGGACAAGGCCGTCCTCGATGACTTCGATAAGAAACTTCTGCGCACCTGTGACGATTACGTGAGGAGCCTGCTGAGGAGGGATCTGGATCATTACACCCTGAGTGTGCTGGGCAGGGAGGGCTTCCTTCCGGGCTATGCCGTGAACACCGGGTCTGTCACCGGCTTCGCCCAGAAGGGGTTCTCCCGCTCATACGAACGCCAGGTGTTCGAGATCAACCGGCCGGGCACCATCGCCGTCAGGGAGTTCGTTCCTGGAAATTTGCTATATGCCAACGGAGGGAAGTACCAGGTGGGGGCCATAAAGTTCCCCTTCTCGGACCAGGTCATCCAGCCCGACGGGTACGTCGTGGACCTGGAGAGCATGGCCACCTACGAGCTAAGCGATAAACCCGATTCTTATAACCAGAACCCGGCCACCGTGCTGGCTCTGCCCGTGAGCGACGTGCATCTCAACTTCACGTCACATGTGAGCGATGAGGAGGCATATCGCTTCCGATTGCCCGTGACCATCGTCGGCCACATGAGGCGGGAGCACCGAGGGGTCGATACCTACCGTATGGGAGACAAGGAGGTGCAGTTCAGAAGAGGCCAGAAGCTGACCCTGATCAATATCGGACCCAGCGAGAAGGTCGCTCGGGGCGACGTGGGATACCCGATCTGCCAGGTGTGCGGGGGATGCCGGTCTCCGTTCGCGTCCCCTCTGGAACTTAACACGTTCAAGGAAACGCACAAGAGGACCTGCGGGAGGGAGCCGGGAAAGTTCGCCCTGAGCACCGATTCGGATGTCGACGGCTTGCTGTTCGTTGACCTACCGGACATGGAACAGGCGGTGAACCTGCTGGAAGGTTTGAGGTTGGCTGCCACCGCCACGCTGGACATGGAGGAGGACGACCTGCACATAGTGCACCTTCCCCGGGGAGACGGTCGCGTGGATTCCTTCCTGTACGATCCAATGCCCGGCGGCTCGGGGCTCCTGGAACAGATGCTGGAGAGGTGGCCTGAGCTTGTTGAAATGGGACGCAGGGCGCTCAAGGAATGCCCCGCCCAGTGCCAGAAGAGCTGCTACGACTGCCTGCGCTCATATTACAACACATTCCACCACGGGCTGCTGGACCGCAACATCGCGAAGAGGATAATGGGGGAATTCGGGAAAAGACCAAAATTCGCCAGCAGCGCTCCGCCACTACTTCCTGAGACCAAGGAAGAGGATAAGGGCACCAATCCTCCTGAAAAGATTCTAGCTAAGATATTGAGAGATAGGGGTTTCCCGCAATTCGCAACGCAAAAGCAGATACCGCTTAGCACCTCGACGATCAAGAGCACCACTCCTGATTTCTACTATGAGAATAGTTCCGCTAGCATCAGGATAGCCATCTACCTAGATGGGATGTCGAGGGGCCTGCATGGGGACCCCGTGGCTCAGCAGCGGGACAATTTCATAAGGAACCTTCTATGGTCCATGGGGATCAGGGTGGTCGTGATACCCGTCTCGGTATTGAACAACCCCGTGGAGCTGGATTCCTTCCTTTCGATAGTTACCGATGCGCTCAAGGATGCGGTATGAATATTGTATGAATTGAGATAAGCCTCGAATGAGCAATTATTCCGATGTCAAACAGGCGTTATATACAATTCGGATCAATCTCTCATTATTAGTTAGATATGCTATCCTGCGACATCATCAGCACGATTGGCGACACCCCCCTTGTGCCGCTCAAGGTCCTTAACCCAGCCAACGCAGCCCAGGTGTACCATCTGACATTGACCATGCCCGAGAACATGAGCGGGGAACGCGTGAGGCTGCTCAGGTCCCTGGGCGCGGAGATGCTTCTAACTCCAGCCAAAGTGGGCATGGCCGGGGCCATCGTGAGGGCGAAGGAGCTATGCTCCGATAGCAACTACCGCATGACCAACCAGTTCAACAACCCCGCCAACGTGGAGGCGCACTACCTCACCACCGGCCCTGAGATTTTTAAGGACCTTCCGGACATCGACGCCTTCGTGGCGGGGATCGGCACCGGCGGCACCATCACCGGAGTGGGACGCTATCTCAAGTAGAGGAAGAAGGACGTGCTCATCGTCGGAGTTGAGCCGGCCGGCTCCCCCGTGCTGTCCGGGGGAAAACCGGGGCATCACATAATAGAGGGCATCGGGGCCGGCTTCGTCCCGGCGATCCTGGACCGCTCAGTCGTGGACCGCATCATCCCCGTGGGCGACGAGGACGCCATTCAGACCGCCCGCGACCTCGCTCGCAAGGAGGGCATCATGGCCGGCATATCCTCGGGCGCGGCCCTTTGGGCCGGGCTCAGGCTGGCCGAGGATCTCGGCCCGGGCAAGAAAGTGGTGGTCCTGCTCCCAGACTCCTCGGAAAGGTATATGAGCACAGCTTTATTTCAAGAGTAACCCATGAACTGGAAGGATGACGTGCGGACGGTCCTGGAGAGGGACCCGGCGGCCAAGTCGTTCCGCGAGGCATTCTACTTCAGCCCGGGGCTTCACGCCATCCTCCTTCAGCGCATCTCCCACCGTCAGTACCTCAAGAAGCGTTACAATATGGCCAGGGCGGTCAACTACTTCGCCCGCTTCCTGACAGGAGCGGATATCCACCCCGGTGCCACGATCGGCAAGGGCTTCTTCATCGATCACGCCGTGGGCGTGGTCATAGGAGAAACAAGCATAATAGGGGATAACGTTTCCATCTTCCAGGGAGTCACCCTCGGCGGGGTGAGCACCAGCCAGGGGAAGCGCCACCCCACCATCGGGAACAACGTGACCATCGGTGCCGGGGCCAAGGTCCTGGGAAACATCACCATCGGGGACAATGTCAAAATAGGGGCTGGTTCTGTGGTGATAAGGGACGTTCCGCCGGACTCGACCGTAGTCGGCGTGCCCGGCCGGGTGGTGAAACGGGAGGGCGCCTGCGTTAAGGTCGATCTGCGCCATGATGAACTCCCGGATCCGCTTCGGGATGCCATAATGCAATTGACAAACAACATATCCGAGCTCGACCATCGCCTTGAGCGTCTGGAAAAGCTCGTGAACCAAAAGAACGGCAACGGGGACAAGAAATGACGCTGCAGATCTACAACACCATGGCCAAAGCCAAGCAGGAGTTCCGACCGATCGAAGACGGCAAGGTCAGGATGTACGTCTGCGGCGTGACGGTCTATGATGACGTGCATATGGGGCACGCCCGCTTCATGGTCGTGTTCGACATGGTGGCCCGGTACCTCCGGTATCGCGGTTACGACGTCAAATTGGTCATCAACTTCACCGACGTGGACGACAAGATAATAAAGAAGGCGAACGAGGAGGGGGTGGACGCTCTGGTGGTGTCCCGCCGCTGCATCGACTCCTATTTCCGCGATTCCGACGCGCTGCGCGTGAAGCGGGCTAACATGTACCCCAAGGCCAGTGAGACGATCCCTGAGATCATCGGCATGGTGCAGGATCTCGTCGATGCCGGGTACGGGTACGTGACCCCTGACGGAAGCGTGTACTACGACGTTTCCAGGGCATCCGACTACGGTAAGCTCTCCGGCAACAAGCTGGAGGACATGCAGTCCGGCGCGCGCATAGAGGTGGACGAGATCAAACGCAACCCCATGGACTTCTGCCTGTGGAAGGCCGCCAAGCCCGGGGAGATCTCCTGGGATTCTCCGTGGGGAAAAGGGCGCCCCGGCTGGCACATCGAATGCTCGGCCATGGTTAGGAAGCTGCTGGGAGAGACCATCGACATCCACGGCGGCGGCAACGACCTCATATTCCCGCACCACGAGAACGAGATACTGCAATCGGAATCGGTGACCAAGAAGCCCCTGGCCAACTACTGGATGCACAACGGCATGCTGCAGGTGGCGGACGCAAAGATGTCCAAGTCCCTGAAGAACTTCTTCTCGGTGAAGGACATACTGGCGAGGTATTCGCCCGAGGTCGTCCGGTTCTACCTGCTGAACACCCATTACCGCGGACCCCTGGTCTACGGCGAAGCTGCTTTGGACGAGGCGGCGGCATCCCTCAAGCGAATCCACAACACCTACGATTCACTCCGCTCCCACACTCCCAGGGGCAACGACAACGCCGAGGAGCTGGTTCGGAAGAGCAAGGAGGGCTTCATCGCCGAGATGGACGACGACTTCAACTCCCGCGGGGCGCTCTCGTACCTGTTCGATATGGCGCGGGAGGCGAACCGCCTCATGGACGCCGGAGAACTAAGTGCGCAAGGCGTGGCCAACATCCTCGGCCTGTTCAAGGAGATGGACGGGGTGTTCGACATCCTTCCCGAGGAGAAGCAGGGCGGGGAGAAGCTGGACGACGTGATGCAGCTGCTGATCGACATCCGCAAGGAACTGCGCAAGCGCAAGATGTACGACCTTTCCGACATGATCCGCGACCGTCTGCAGGATGCGGGCATCAAGATCGAGGATACCGCGGAAGGCGCCAAGTGGAAGATGATATGAGAGCGGTGGAGAGGAAGGCCATACTCATCTGCGGCGGCAACGTCAAGGTCTCCAGGGAGTTCCGTCCGCCCTTCCGCCTCAGTCGTTCCACCGCCGGACCCGGGGCGGGCTCATCATCCATCGTGCTGGCCTTCGACGGCCTGAGGGTCAAGAAGAGCATCTCCCGGGAGGAGGGGGAGTTCGAGCTGGTGGAGGACGGGGGCGCCTACTCCCTGCTGCGGAACGGGGAACTGTTCCTGGACCGGGTGGAACTGAAGCCCGTCCTCTACCATTCCCCGGAGCAGGCCTTCTTCAACCTGGGGCAGGCGTGCATCTTCGACTGCCTGTTCTGCACCTCGAGGAAGCTTTCAAAGGACGTAGTGAAGGACCTGGACCTGGACCAGGTGGTGAACCTGGTCCTCGAGGCCGACCGGAAGGGGGGCATGAAGGCTGTAGCGTTCACATCCGCGGTGGTGGATTCCATCTCCGAGACCATAGAGCGAATGGTCTACGTGGTCAGCAAGGTCCGCCAGCCCCTTCCGGACATCCCCATCGGCGTGGAGCCGTACGTTGAATCGAACCACGACATCGACCGCCTCAAGGAGGCCGGGGCCACGGAGATAAAGATAAACATCGAGTCCTTCGACCCCCGGATAATCGGTATCGCCTGCCCCAAACTGGAGCTGCAGAGGCAGCTGGAGTTCCTGCGTTACGCGGTGCAGGTGTTCGGACGCGGAAAGGTCACCAGCAACATCATCATCGGCCTGGGGGAAACGGACCGCAACGTCCTGGAGGGGGTGACCAAGCTCGCCAGCATGGGCATAGTGCCCACCATCCGCGCCCTGAAGGTCAACGACACCAACCGCCCGGTGCTGGAGGCCGCCCTGGGCAAACTGGATCCGGTCACTCCGGAGCGCCTCCTGGGCCTGAACCAGGAGGCCAAGATCATCCTCTTGGGCCATGGCCTCAGCACCAGCTCGTACCACACCATGTGTCATGAGTGCGGCTGCTGCGACCTGGTGCCCTTCAGGGACCTATGAGGCTCATCTTCCCGATCGGGAGCCGTTGGCTCCCATCCCTTTTATGTAACAAGTATAACAATTATAACGTTATAAAATTGATAACCGGCGCGGGCGATCAAGATGCATGAACGGAAACATCAAGGACCGCAGGACCCTCTGCCTTCTTTCCAACAGTGACCTCGCCCCCTGGAGCAGCCAGGAGATGTACGAATATGCCTGGGAACAGGGTACAAGGCCCCTGGACGAGGGGCGCCTCAAACCCGGCGCCAGAAGGTTCCCCGGGCATCAGGTCCTCGATCGCACGGCCGAACTGGGGGAGGGAGGCTGCTGCGCATGAGCAGGAAGCTGCGCGGCAGGAAGAGGCTGGTCGAGCAGCTGGAACGGGCCCGGGAAAAGGACAAGGATGCCGACAAGCAGCTGGCCGACCTGGCCCGGTCCATGCTGCGCGTCTGCAGGGAGAAGGACGTGGAGCCGGAGACCCTGCTCTTCCAGCTGGAATTGCTGGACCAGGTCGCCCTCGAGGTGCTGATGCGCAAGTATTTCAGCGAGTTCATGGAAGATGAGGGTGGGATGGGCAAGAAGCGGAAGAAGCAGGTCCATGAGGACCTCGGGCGTCTGGTCCAGGTGATACAGGAGCAGGCCCGGCGATCGCTCAAGGGCGCGGACAGGGAGCTGTCCCGGAGGAAGGGGAGCCTTCCGGAGGGGCCGAAGCAGCCGCCCAAGCCCCTGATCGACTACAGCCCCCATTATATACGATGATGGGAACGCATTTTAGAGCTCGGGAGAACACCCCGCCCCTCTTTTTTATTTCCAATTTTAATTTTTAGGTAATTCTAGATGCAACGACAATGGCTATGTTTAGGTTGCCTTGGAAAATGATTATATATTCGCTGTTAGGTTTCCCAAAACATGGTGAGCGAGAACGTCGAGGAGTACCTCGAGTGCATCTGGGAACTCACGCAGGACGGCACTCCCGCCCGTACCACGGACATAGCCAAGCGCATGAAGTTCTCTCCAGCCAGCGTCACCGAGATGCTGCAGAAGCTGGACACCATGGGCTACATATCATACGAGAAGTACAAGGGCGCCACCCTGACCGAGGAGGGGATGCGCATCGGTTCCACCATCAAGCGCAGGCACCGGCTTCTGGAGCGCTTCCTGGTAGACATCCTGGGCATCGACAAGGAGAAGAGCCACGAGGAGGCTTGCCGGCTGGAGCACATGATCTCCGAGGAGTCCGAACACCGCATCTCAGAGATAATGAATCACCCTACCACCTGTCCAGACGGCAATCCGATACCCAACATGGAGGAGATCTGCAAGATGCCCCAGGACAAGGACTCCGTGCCCCTCAGCGACCTTGAGGAGGGGTGCGAGGGAACGATCTCCCATCTGCGCTGCGAGGATTCGCAGAAGATCCGCCGCATCATCTCCATGGGCTTCGTGCCCCAGAGACGCCTGGCCATCGAGGAGCGCCTGCCGATGAACGGCCCGGTGCTGGTTCGCGTAGGAGACTCCCGCGTCGCCCTGGCCAAGGATTACGCCGACCTGGTGTACGTTCGCGTCAGGCCGGGCTGCGGAAAGAGGCGCTGCCGGCACGGATGGTGATCCCCTGGAGATCCTGCTGGTCGGGAACCCCAACGTCGGCAAGAGCGTCGTTTTCAACCGCCTCACCGGAATAGGCGCCATATCATCCAACTATCCGGGCACCACTGTGGAGTACCTCAAGGGCGAGATTCTCATCGCCGGGAAGCCGGCGACCATCATCGACCTTCCCGGGCTGTACTCGCTATCCTCGGGCGCCGAGGACCAGATGGTGGCCGCGCACATGCTGAGGGATTCCAAACCCGACCTGGTGATCGTGGTCGCGGACGCCACCCGGCTGGAGCCCGGGATCGTGCTCATAGCCCAGCTGATCGAGCTGGGATACCCCATACTCGTGGCCCTGAACATGATGGACGTGGCCCGCAAGCGCGGGGACCTGGACGTGGACCAGCTGTCCAAGACGCTCGGCGTCCCGATAGTGCCCACCGTGGCGGTCACCGGCGAGGGCCTAGACGTTCTGCTGAAGGGCATCGAGTCCTACTCCCACAGCAAAAGCGACTTCAAGGTGCGCTACGACTCGCACATCGAGGCCTACGTGGAGGTACTGTCCCGCGGTCTGAAGGACATGGACCTGCGCTTCCCGCCGCGGGGCACGGCCATCAAGCTCCTGGAGGGCGACGGCGACTTCAGCGCCGGGGTGCCCCAGGGCATAAAGGACAAGGTTAAGCGCCTGCGCGAGGAATTCAAGCAGGAGCACGACGAGGACCTGGAGGTGCACGTGAACCGTGACCGCTACGGCGAGGCCGGGAGGATCATCACCCAGGTGTTCATCCCGAAACCGCAGGAGCGCACGCTGGGCCAGAGGATATCCGACCTCACCCTCCGGCCGATCACCGGCATACCCATACTCCTGCTGGTGCTGGCCGGGGTGCTGGCCTCCATCATCTTAATCGGCGGCTTCCTGGAGGAGTTCCTGATCGAGATATACGCCAGCGTGGTCGGCACCTTCTTCGCGGACCTGGGCCAGGCCATAGGCGGGGACCTGGGCCCCGCCCTGGCCTCCGGACTGGACCTCAGCATACAGGCCATGCTGGCCCTGGTCATCCCCTACATCCTGCTGTTCTATCTCATACTGGCGCTGCTGGAGGACTCCGGATACCTGCCCCGGGTGG
>MVPZ01000078.1 GCA_002067045.1 Methanomassiliicoccales archaeon PtaB.Bin134
GGACAGCACCATGTCCTGGACCATGGCCTGCTCCTCCCGGTCCCAGTGGCCGGTGACCGGTATGTCGTACTGCGCGGCGGGGTAGAACAGCTCCAGCTCCCTGGGGACGGTGCCCAGCGGGGAGGTGACTATCATCTCCTGCACCACTTGCGAGTTCGGCACTTCCCACAGCACCTGCCGGAACAGCTGGTGGCTCTTCGAGGTGTAATACGGCTTTTTGGCCGAGCAGGGTATGAGAAGAAGGATGCGCCTGTGCTCCGGCCTCCGGAACCTTGATTTGACCGTCTCCCGGAAGCGCCTCACGTCCGGACGGGAGAGGGACTGCTTGGCGTTGCAGTAGAAGCGGGGGCCGACCACCGCCCAGTCCGCCTCCTGGTGCTCGTAATGCTCGTCATCGAATATCCGCAGGGCGGCCACGTTCCAGGGGGTGTTGTGGCAGCGCAGCTCGGCGAACTCCCTCATCCGTCCGGAGGATATCATGCGCCGGACCAGGGCCAGTTCCTCCAGCAGGGCCTCGCGGTTCAGCTCCCTGAGGTCCGTGCCCTCCGGGACCCATTCCGCTTTGGAGGCTGGCATGGCCCCCTCGACCAGCGAGAGCTGCCCGGTGGCCGCGCGGTGATCGGCCAGGGTGGTGTCGAAGAGGTCCACGCCCAGATAGGAGAGCAAAGCTATGTTGGATGCGTCGGCGATCCCAGGGGCGTAGACGAGCTTGGACCGCCCGACCCTCTTCCTGAGATCCACCAGGGCCTTCACGAAGGCCCGGGCGTCGCGGCGGAGCTCGAAGGCGCCATCGAGCACGGCCACCTCCTCCCCTTCGGACGCGGGAGGCAGGCAGCTCTCCCTCATTCCGTTGCGAGACCTGAGCGGGGGGAGCAGGCCGTTGCCCTTCATCCCCAGGACCGCCTTCCCGTCCATCTCCAGGAGCACGCCTTCCTCGGCCGAACGCAGGCCCAGGCCTTCCGCTCCCACATCCGCCCGGAAGCATCCGGGGGTCTCGGCCTTGGAGCCGTCCACGGTCCAGAGGCAGCGGCGGGCGGTGCCCGACCTGGCCAGCAGTTCCAACATGTTACGGTGAACGGTCTCCCTATTAAAAAAGGATGGTAACAAGGGGTTTAGAAGGTGGTCACCATGTCATGCTCCTCGATGACCTGGCGAGCCCTTTCCCAGTCGATGACCTCCACCCCTTCCAGGAGCGGAACGTCGCCGACCAGGTGCAGGAGGTCCTCCCTGACCACGTAGACCTTGGCCTCGAAGTCCAGGAGGTCCTCTATCGCTTCCACATTGGAGGGCATGCGCACCGCCTCAGGCCTTTGGGCGGCAACAGCATTCAGCGTCCCCTCGCCCACCAACAGGGCGTTGGAGACTGGCACCTGTCCGGATGCCAGCATGCCCAGGCTCGCGCGTAAGCCGGCAAAGGCCTCCTCGAAGCCGTAAGGTGGCCTGGTAACCATTATGAGCAAACTTTCTGCCATTCTTTCACCTCGCTATGGTGACCATGCGGTCGCCCTCGGCCACGAACCTGGACATGTCGTTGGTCAGGCTACCGATCTTGGTCCCTTCGATCTCCTCGCCCCGGGCGATGCCGCGGGCCTTGCAGCAGGTCTCGCACACCACGACCTCCAGGCCCTTCTCCAGCAGCTCCTTCGTCTCCTTCCCCACGTTCGGGAAGCGCTTGGGGTCCTGCCCCTCCTTGACCAGGGTGACCGCCTCGCCGTAGCCGAATATGCGGACCCCGTAGCCCTTCTCCAGGGCCGCCTGGGCCAGCTTGACCGCCACGTTGGTGTCCATGTTCATCATGGTCCCGGTCCTCACCTGAATAACCATAGTCTTCATGTCGCCACCTCACACCGTGATGGTCTGCTCGTACCTTTCCATAATCAGGTCGACCGCCTCCGGGTAGTCCACTATCTTGAACTCCGGGACGGCCAGCGGAAGCCCGCGGGCCTCCCAGTCGTCCCTGATCACGTAGACCTCCTTGACCAGCGACCTCAGCTCCTCGCCCTTCCTCCGATTGGCGGCGAAGAGCACCGCGTCCTCGAAGAGCAGGGCGGCGGTATCCGCCCCCTTCCCTATGGAGGCCACCAGGTCCTGCCCGGTGAACTCATGGGGCGACTTCAGCATGATGAACAGCTTGGACTTCATCCTAACACCTTCAGCCTATGAACAGCTGCATGTCCGAATCGGCACTGATATCCAGGAAGGCGGCCGCGCCTAAAATGGTTACCCCGTCGATGAGGTCCTCCCTCTTTACGCCCATCATCTCCATGGATGTGTTGCAGGCGTACAGGTGCACCCCCAGGTCCCTGGCCATCTCCAGCTGCTCCTGGTAGCTGTCGATCCCGATCTTCTTCATCTTCTTGACCATCATCCCGGTGAAGAGCCGGTACATGCCGCCCATCTTGGGGTTCTTCCCCTTCTTCAGCAGGTTCAGGCCGAAGAAGGTGAAGAAGATGTGCGTATCGATACCCATGCTAGCGGCCGTGTTCCCCATCATCATGGCCATCATGCCCTTGTCGAAGGTCCCCTCGGACACCGCCATTATGAACTTCTTCTGCACCATCCTTCATCACCCCTTTCCGTTTATCACTGCACCTTCTTGATATAGAAGTAGAAGTTCCCGCCCTCCTCCTTCTGTCCGACCAGCTCGTTGCCGGTCCTCTTGCACCAGGCCGGCACGTCCTCCTTGGAGCCCACGTCGTCAGCGATGAGCTCCAGGACGGAGCCCGTGGGCATCTCCTTCATCTTCTTGGCCAGCTTCACGATCGGCATGGGGCACATGAGGCCCTTGGCATCAAGCGTATCGTTCTTGTCCATATGACTCACCATAACGGTTTTGCACGGTTGTGCAACAATTATATATAACTGTTAGTTTATAAGCTTTTCTTAGGGAAGGAGAGTGCGGTAAATGCCGGAGTCCATCAAGGACGTGAACAGCTGCCAGGACCTGGTCCAGTGCGCCTACAGCCTCAACGACTTCGAGGTGGAGGTGTACGAGCGCCTGCTGGA
>MVPZ01000079.1 GCA_002067045.1 Methanomassiliicoccales archaeon PtaB.Bin134
AGAGATCCACATCGTGCAGGGGGAGAGGGAGATGGCCGCCGACAACGTGTCCCTGGGCAAGTTCCAGCTGACCGGGATACCGCCGGCGCCGAGAGGCGTTCCCCAGATCGAGGTCACCTTCGACATCGACGCCAACGGCATCATCAACGTGTCCGCCAAGGACCTGGGGACAGGTAAGGAGCAGAAGATCACCATCACTGCCACCAACAAGCTGTCCAAGGAGGAGATCGACAAAATGGTGAAGCAGGCCGAGCAGTTCTCAGAGGAGGACAAGAAGCGGAGGGAGAAGGTGGAGACCCTTAACCAGGCGGACACCCTGCTGTACACCACCGATAAGACCGTCATCGAGCTTGGTGACAAGGTAACTGCCGAGGAGCGGGAGAAGATCAAGAAGGCCAGTGACGAGCTGCGGGAGACCATGAAGTCCGACGACCTAGCGGCCATCAAGGCCAAGATGGATGCACTGGTGAAGGAGATGTCGACGGTGTCCACCCGCATCTACCAGGCCGCGGCCGCCGAGCAGCAGGCCCAGCAGGCGCAGGCCCCGCCCCCCGGGGACGACAAGAAGGACCAGGGGGGTAAGGGGGACTTCACGGACGCCGACTACCACATCGTCGACTGAGCCTCACGGAAGCTGACCGATGACACAACGGGATTACTACGAGGTGCTGGGCGTCCCCAAGGGAGCCAGCGTCGATGAGATCAAGAAGTCGTACCGAAAGCTGGCGATGCAGTACCACCCCGATGTCACCAAGGAGGACCGCAAGGTCGCCGAGGAGAAGTTCAAGGAGATATCGGAGGCCTACGAGGTCCTCGTGGACGATAAGAAGCGGCAGCTGTACGACCAGTACGGTCATGCCGGGGTCAATTCCCAGTTCCAGGACGGATCCTTCAGCTGGAGCGACTTCTCCCACATGGGGGACCTGCGGGACATCTTCGGGGATAGTATGGGCTTCGGCTCCATATTCGACATGCTCTTCGGGCGGCAGTCGGCACGCCGCTCCGGGGGGCGCGACGCGCGCATGGACGTGGAGATATCCCTGGAGGAGGCCTTCAAGGGCGTCAAGAAGCGCATCTCCGTGCCCAAGTTCGAAAACTGTTCCAAGTGCCAGGGAACGGGGGCCAAGGAAGGCAAGGTGGTCGCTTGTCCGGACTGCAAGGGCTCGGGTCAGGTGCGCGTGGTCCAGAGCCGGGGCTTCAGCCAGTTCGTCCAGGTCGGCCCCTGCCGCCGATGCCGGGGCACGGGGCGCTCGGCTACCAACAACTGCCCCGAGTGCGATGGTCGCGGAAAGGTGCAGCGCATCTCCCACATCGATGTGGACATCCCCGCAGGAGTGGAGACGGGGTCCCGTCTCCGCATCCCCGGGGCCGGTGAGGCCGGCGGTCCTGGGGAGCCCAGCGGGGACCTGTACGTGGTTCTGCACGTAAAGCCTCACTCACTGTACGTCCGCGAAGGTCCGGACCTCATCATGGAGCAGCCCATCTCCTTCTCCCAAGCGGCCCTGGGCGCGGAGATAGAGATCCCCACGCTCGACAAGAAGGCGCGCGTGTCCATCCCTCCCGGAACCCAGCCGGATACGGTCTTCCGCCTCCGGGGCTCGGGCATGCCCATCCTGAACGAGGCCAGCCGGGGGGACATGTACGTCCGCGTCAAGTTAAAGGTCCCGGACAAGCTCACCAACGAGCAGAAGGAAATACTACGGCGCTTCGCGGAGACCGAGGGCGAGGATAAATCGATGCTCGGCAAGTTCAAGAAGCGCCGTTAGCGGAAAGTATGATGTAGCCTATGGCCTCTCTCCCACCTGAGGGCTAGCATGCTGAAGGGTGGCTCCCTGAGGGGGCTGGACCGGAGGGTCTGGCTGCTCTGCGGCGGTCGGATAATATCCACGACCGGCTTTTCCATCGTGCTTCCTTTTCTGGCCATCCATCTTAACCGCGACCTGGCCCTGTCCATGGGCGAGGTCGGCATGGTATTCCTGGTCATGGCCGTGGCGGGCGCATTAGGCCAGATCGTGGGAGGGGAGCTGGCGGACAGGATCGGTCGCAGACAGGTGATGTTCGCCTCCATGGGGCTCCGAGGCCTGATCTTCCTCTTCCTGTTCACGGCATTCCTGTTCCATAGTGACATCTGGTTCATAACCATCCTTCTTTCGGTGTCCAATGCCCTGGGGTCCCTCTTCGACCCTGCCAGCAGCGCCATGATAGCGGACATCGTGGAGCCCGGAAGAAGGTTGGAGGCCTACGGGATACTCCGCATCGGACAGAACATCGGGTGGACTCTAGGGCCCCTGATCTCCGGCCTGATGATCCTCCTCCTGCCCTTCTCCTACCTCTTCCTGATGACGGCCATAACCTGCAGCATCGTGGGCATCGTCATCCTGCTATTGGTCATGGAGCCGGCAAGGGTCGCGGTGGGGCACGATCGCTTCCACCCTCGGGACCTTCTCAAGATCTGGCACAACAAGGCGTTCTTCATTTTCTGCCTCGCATCCCTCCCCCTGGGCATAATACTGGGGCAGCTCTCCTCCACCTTCTCGGTGTTCTGCGTCA
>MVPZ01000080.1 GCA_002067045.1 Methanomassiliicoccales archaeon PtaB.Bin134
TCGTGTCGAGGGGGCCAAGAAGTACTTCTATTCCATCGTTCGCGGCGTGGTCAAGGCCGTGGACGACGTCAGCTTTGAGGTTGGGGACAAGGAGATATTCGGCCTCATCGGCCTGAGCGGCGCGGGGAAGACCACCCTTTCTCGCATGATCTCCGGCATCACCCCGGCCACGCACGGCGAGGTGATGGTGCGCATAGGCGATGATTGGATCAACATGTCCGATCCCGGAGAGGAGGGGAAGGGCCGGGCCACCCAGTATATTGGCATAATGCATCAGGAGAATGCCCTTTACCCGTTCAACACCGTTCTGCAGAACCTCACGGTCTGCCTGGGCATGAAGCTCCCGCAGGAGCTGGCCAAGATGAAGGCCATTCAAGTCATGCGCGGTGTGGGCTTCACCGCCAAGGAGGTGGAGCGCATCCTATATGCATATCCGGACTCCTTGAGCGTGGGCGAGAAGCAGCGCATCGCTCTCGCCAGAACGATGATCATCGAGCCCCGCTTCGTGGTGCTGGATGAGCCGACAGGCACCATGGACCCCATCACCAGGCAGGCGGTGGCCAAGTCCGTGCTGCACGCCCGCAAGGAGCTGAACGAGACCTTCCTGATCGTCAGCCACGACATGGACTTCGTCCTGGCCTGCTGCGACCGCATAGCCCTGATGAAGGGCGGCAAGATGGTGGCCCTGGGGCCGCCGCAGGAGGTCCTGGCCGGCATGACCCAGGAGGACCTGGAGGGCGACGAGTCCAAGGTCTGCGAGGTCTGATCTTGAAGGATTCCATAGGTCGCAAGACCCGTTTCGTGGAATGCCGGGAGGCTCGCGGAATGGGGGTGGGAGGTAGCCTGGCTCAGAGAGCCACCATCTCCGACAGCGGCCGCGACGTGGTGGCGGTGGCCATGGGCCCCGGCAAGCGCCACATCACCAAGCCGGTCTGCGAGATCACCTACGGCCTCCGCGAGGAGGGCATCGACACCTCGGTCATCGTCGTCACCGCCGGTTCAGGCGTTCCATCCGACGCCCCGGACGTTTCC
>MVPZ01000081.1 GCA_002067045.1 Methanomassiliicoccales archaeon PtaB.Bin134
CGGGACTCGCGGACACCCAGCGGGGCCATGTGTCGAAGGCGCTCGGGCAGCTCGCGAAAAACCGCGCCGGGGCGATACGCGCCCTCGAAGGGCGGAAGGCGGTCGAGACGGTGAACCTCAAGGCGGGGATTTGAGAAGCGAGTGACAAAAAAGAGTGACAAAGTTACAAAGTGACAGAGTGACAAAGAAAAAAATGCGACAGAGGAAAAAGATACAAAACCTGAAAAAACAGGGCGGGGGATGCGATGAACCTCATGGAACCTTATGAAATCGAGCATGCCCGCGAGGTGCGGGTGACGCGGCAGACGGGTGTCACGAACGACGCGGGGGACTACACCGCCGCCGGGGAGGCCCTGCGCTCCTGGATAGAGGAGGGCGCCCTGGCCCAGGACCGCCGGGAGGCCTTCTACACCTACAAGCAGACCTACTGCGAGGGGGAGCACTGCTGGCAGAGGACCGGGATCATCGGGCTGCTGGCCGCCAGGGGGTATGCGGAGGGCGTGGTACCTCACGAGGAGACCTTCCCCAAGGTCAAGGAGGACCGCCTGAACCTGCTGAGGGGAACGGAGACGCATTGCGAGTCGATATTCGGCATTTTCGATCACCTTTCCCCCAAGCTGAAGGACCGCATCGAGGACCTGGAGACCAAGGTCCTGGAGTTCACCGACCCCCAGGGGGTCAGGCACTGCCTGTTCCGGGTGTGCGACCAGGAGACCGTGGCTGGCATCACCGAGGAGCTGAGGGGCAAGACCGTGCTCATCGCCGACGGGCATCATCGCTTCGAGACAGCCTCCCGCTACGCCCAGGAGAACGCCGGGGACGAGAGCAAGGGGTTCGTGCTGACCACGCTGGTTCCATCGAACGACCCCGGGCTCCTGGTCTTCCCCACGCACCGTTTGGTCCGCGAGCTGCCCATGCCGCCCCAGGACTTCCTGGCGCAGTTGCGCGACCTCTTCGATCTGGAGGAGGTGGCCTCGCCGATGGAGCTGGCCGGGGCGCTGGAGGGAAGGGGGCCATCGGACCTGGGACTGGCGGTGGGCGGAAAGGCCTACGTGGCCCATCCCAGGGAACTGCCCAAGGACCCCATGTGGGAGCTGGACTCCTACGTCTGCCAGGAGTGGGTGCTCAGGGGCGGAATGTGGAAGGAGGAGCCCAAGGTGGTATACGAGCACGACACCGCCAGGGCCCTCGGACTGCTGGACCAGGGATACCAGCTGCTGGTGCTGCTGCGACCGCCCTCCCTGGACAAGATATGGGAGCTGGCCGGGCAGGACCGGCGCATGCCCAAGAAGTCCACCTACTTCTGGCCGAAGATGTGGTCCGGTTTCGTGTACTACCGCATGGCCTGACGGCTACTTCCGGCGACGCATGGCCAGGACCACCAGGGAGACCAGTATGAGCGCCGCAGCAGCCAGACCAATATAGGGAAGCGGGCTGCCGCCGCCGTTCCCGGGCGCCGCACGCATCACCGTGTCCTCCAGGACCAGGTCCTCTCCGGCTTCGACATGCGCCATCACCATAAGGTCAAGGTAACCCGCCCTGCTCAGGTTGAGCACATGGTTCCCCGGCGGAAGCACCAGCGAGAAGCCGCCATCGGAAGAGGTCGACACCTGTTGTTCGCCCCAGGATACCATAACGCCCTCCAGCGGCGCTGAGCCTTCGTCGACCACCCTCCCGCTGACCGTGGCGTTCGGACCCTCGGTGGTGAAGTTCCATCCGAACCCGGAAAGGGAGTTCCCGGACAGGTCCGAACCGGATACGGCCACCTCGTAACCCGTCCCGAACTCCAGATCCAGGTCGATCAGCAAGGTGCGGTCCTCCCAGGTGCCGTTCACCGCCTCCCCGTTCACGGTGACCCAGACCGAGCCATGGTCCATATCCTCCGAGAAGGTGACCTCGATGACGCTGTCGTGCACTGCGCAGGAACCCCGCGGGGACCAATCCACCACCTGGGGCGGAGCGATGTCGGCGGGAATGTCGACGCCGGAAATGCCGGTCAATGGGAGGGGGTCCTGGGCTCCGCCGGAGAGGTCGTACGGGAGATCGACGACCCCGTCCTCATCGACGTCGGGGGAGAGCCAGTCTGCCCAAAGGTTGCCCGAGCCCAGCGACCAGGAGTTGCCCTCGGCCGCACAGTGCGCCTGGGGCCGCAGCGGAGAATACTGCCTGCCGGAGTCCTTGTTGAAAAGGAAGGCGTTGCCGTGAATGACATTGCCCGTACCGGCCTCCAGGTACACGCCCTCCAGGGCGTTGGAGTCGAACAGATTGCCGGTGACCGTGCAGTCGACGGCTCCCCTGATCTCCAGACCGTATCCCAGATTGTCGGCCGCCAAGTTGCCGTCCAGCAGCAGGTCCAGGCAATCGGCGCCCAGGAAGATGCCGCTTCCCCCACCGGAGCGGAAGCTGTTGTTCAGTAAAAGGGAGCCGTAGATGGATATCAGGTATGCCCCCTGCCGGAGGGAGCCCTCGACGACATTGTCACTGATGACTATCCCGCTCATCCTCAGGGCTGGGGTGGAGGCGGCTCTGATGCCCACATTGCACAGGGATAGCCAGTTGCCCTGGACCAGCGCATCCTTGACCTCGCCGATGCCCAGGTATATGCCCACGGAAGAGCTCTCACGATCGATCCTGAGCAGGGTGTTGTTCAGCACCTGGTTTCCCTGGCTTTGACCTATCTCGATGCCGAAGGCCCCGTCCGCGATGATGTTCTCCAGGACGGTGTTGTGGTCCGCGCCGGCCTCCAAGACTATCCCCCGGGTGTTGTTGGACAGCAGGTTGCCCCGGACCTCGTTCCCGGTCCAGGCCACCCGGATCCCGTAGAGGCAGCCCTGTACCTCGTTCCCGACGATCTGCTCGTCGGTCCCCAGGCTCACTAGTATGCCGGTCCCACCAGGCACTTGTACGGTGTTCCCCTGCACCAGGTCCAGGCCGGTCGGGGATCCATCGCCCATGAAGATCCCGCTGATGGCCTGGCCGGAGATCGCGTTGCCGATCACCAAGTTCCCGGAGCTGGAGCCAAGAGCGGACGCTATGCGCACGCCGTGGTCGCCACCTTGCACCGCGTTCCCTTCCACGGTTACCCCATGGCAGTCCTCCACCAGCACGCCGTCGTCCATGTCCCCCACCTGGAAGGTGCTGTTATAGACCCCGCAACTACCGTCGAGGCAGCCCTGGAAGTGCACCCCTGCCTCCAGGTTGTTGACCAGCCGGGACGAGGCCACGGTGACGTTCCGGGAATCGACCACGGTGATCCCGCGCACATTGTACTCGGCCAGGCAGTCGAGCACCTGGCCGTTGGATACGTTGTACAGCAGAATCCCTGAACCGCTGGCCTGGAGGTTCAGGGGGTCGCGGTCCGCGGAGGCCGCGTCGTGCACCGTGCAGTCCACTATCATGAAGTGCGCGGTGGTGTTGGATATGCGGATCCCATGCGGCTCATAGCTCGCATCCAGCCGGACCTCGCTGAGCACGTAGGGACTGTCGTGCGTGCCGTTGCCTAGGAAGCCTGCGGCCAGGAACCCGTCGTCGCCCTCCACCAGGATAGGATGGTCGATGAAGGTGGCCGCCTCGGAGGGAGGTGGCAGCAGGGGCAAGCAAATGGACAGGGCTATGACCAGTACCAGAAAGGATCGCCGACGCCAGGCCCTGCTCTCCATGCCGTGGCCCATGGAGATGATGGGTTATCAATTTTTGTTGAGAAGGATGTGGAGCCACTGGAGGGGATTGAACCCTCGACCTACGCCTTACCAAGGCGTCGCTATACCTCTAAGCCACAGTGGCCTGCCTCACCGACAAACGGGTCGTCATTCATAAACCTTTTCATGCTGGAGACCAGCAAAACAATATTGACTAGGCGGGTGCTAGAGGTGGGCGATGAAGAAGGAGATGACGGCCTTCGACGTGGCGGCCATAACCTCGGAGCTGCAGGGCGTGTGCGGAGGATTCCTGGACAAGATATTCCACTGGGAAGGCCGCAACGTGCTGATCAGGATCAACGTGCAGGGAGAGGGGAAGAGGGAGCTGTTGCTGAAGGACGGGCGGTGGCTGCATCTGGTGGCCGATAGGCCGGAGACCCCGGACACCCCCTCTGGATTCGCCGTGCACCTCAGGAAGGTGCTCTACAACACCCGCATCCTGTCGGTCAGGCAGCAGGAGTTCGACCGCATCGTGACCATGGACCTGGCCAGCAAGGAGGGCGCCTACCAGCTGATCTTCGAGCTCATCGGGGACGGCAACCTGATCGTGGTGCACGAGGGGAAGATAATCAACGCCCTGGAGCAGAAGAAGTGGAGGCATCGCGACGTGCTCATCGGGGCCGATTACTCCTACCCTCCGTCCCGCTTCGACCCGCGCACCGCCTCCGCGGAGGATTTCCAGAAGGCCGTGCTGACCTCCCGTTCCGACCTGGTGCGCACCCTGGCCACCTCTGTCAATCTGGGAGGGCAGTACGGGGAGGAGATCTGCCTCAGGACCGGGCTGGAGAAGGGAAGGAAGGCTTTGACCGCTAGCCCGGAGGAGGTGGCCGCCCTGCGCTCGGCCACCCTTTCCCTGTTCCATGAGCTGGGATCCCCCTCGCCACGGCTGGTGCTGGACGGAGAGGACGTGGTGGACGCGACCCCCGTACCGCTCATGGTCAACGGCCACCTGCAGGCCCAGGAGATGCCCTCCCTTTCCGCGGCCCTCTCGGCATTCCTGGCCCGCCGGAGGGAGGACGAGGTCAAGGTGGACGCGGAGCTGGAGAGGCTGCGCAGGCAGCTGGACCAGCAGCTGAAGGGCATAGAGGCCACTGAGAGGGAGGCCGCGGAGCTGCAGGCCCAAGGGGATCTGCTCTACACTTCCTACGGCGACGTTTCCCTTACCCTGGAGCGCATGCTCTCCCTGTCCCGGTCCTCCAACTGGGAGCGGCTGAAGGAGCAGGGGGTCAAGGTTCCGCTGGTGACCTCTGTCGAGCCGCAGAGGAAGAGCTTCACCATGAAGGTCGGAGAGGCCGATGTCGCCCTCGACTACACCGTGAGCATCGATGAGAACGCCAACCGCCTGTACACCCAGGCCAAGGAGCTGAGGGAGAAGACCGCAGGCGCCCGCCAGGCCATGGAGGAGACGCGCAAGGCCATGGAGAAGAGGGTGGCCAAGGGGGCCCGGGAGGCGGCCCTGGGCAAGGACAAGGCCGCCCCTACCAAGCGCTTCTGGTACGAGTCCTACAAGTGGTTCTTCACCTCCGGGGGCCGGCTGGTGGTGGGGGGAAGGGACGCCAAGAGCAACGACCAGGTGGTCAAGAAGCATCTGGGTGACCGAGAGAGGTACGCGCACGCAGACCTTCACGGGGCGCCGTCCATAGTCCTGAAGGACGGGATGGACGCCAGCGAGGAGGAGATGCGCGAGGTCTGCCAGTTCGCCCTGTGCCACTCCAAGGCCTGGAACGCCGGTGCGGCCGAGGGCACGGCATACTGGGTGCTCCCGGACCAGGTGTCAAAGCGGCCGGAGGCCGGGGAGTTCGCCCCCCGCGGCGCGTTCATCATCCGGGGGAAGAGGAACTACCTGCACCATCTCCCGCTCCGAATGGTCGTGGCCGAGGTGCAGGTGGAGGGTTCCAGGAAGATCGCCTGCGCCCCCTGGGAGAGCCTGCAGGGCAGAACGGAGAGGTACGCGGTGATCGTCCCCGGCAAGACGCCCCGGGGAAAGGCCTCCGCGTCATTGGCCAGGGCCTTCCAGGTCCCGGAGGAGGAGATCTCCCGCATACTGCCGCCCGGGGACATGGAGATAAGCGAGTTGCATGGGATGGAGATGGAGTGAGAAGAGCGCCCGGGCCGGAATTCGAATCCGGGTCTAGAGGTCCGCAGCCTCTTAGGATATCCAAGCTACCCCACCCGGGCTTATTTTGTGGACAATATGCTCCAATTACTAAAGCGTTGTTACTCCCGGCCCGGTCCCGGACCATGCGGAAGGCCGGTGCCAGAACGGCTTACGGTCGGAAAAAGGGGCATGGGACACCCTGCCAGCTAGAAAATTGATAAATTGCGCGATCTGGACCATGCCCTGAGGGCACGGCCTTGGGGTTTCAGAACTCCTTGGTCTGCCAGTAGCGGGAGATGTACCCGGCGATGCGGTTCCTCATCATGATGGAATCCACATTGGTAAGCCTCTGGACCAGCACCTTGTTGTTCTCAAAGTCGGCGCTGAAGGCCCGGGGGTACTTCTCGACCAGTTCGACGGCCACCCTCTTAATGTAAGTTGGTCTGACGTTGCCCATAGCAATCTTCCCAGATGAATTCGGCCAAAGGAATGGCATTATTTAAATCTTAGCTCCACCCGGGGCTTTCCGCAGCTGAGCTTGCCCTCCGGGCACTTCCCGCGCAGGCAGGCCGGGCCAGCGTCCCTGAATATGGTGGGAGAGACCTTGCGGACCTCCATGAGCATGAGCTCGGCGGCGGCCCGGATCTCCCACTGGGCCCGGCGGCAGGTCCGCAGGGTGAAGAAGTGCCACAGCTCCCGGGCGTTCATGGTCACCACGATGTTGGTGGTGCAGGCGTTCGGCAGGACGTACCTGGCGTCCTCCACCGGCACCATCGTCGAGAGCTTCTGGTAGGCCTCCCAGGCCTTCTCCATGGCCTCCTCGAAGGCCTTCAGGGCCTCGGGGTCGTCCCGCACGGTCTCCGGGACCACGTAATCTGGCTCCAGCAAGGACACGTACCTCTGGCTCTGCTGGGAGAAGCTGGCGATGCGGTGTCTGACCAGCTGATGGGTGAGGGACCGGGAAACGCCCTCCAGGGAGAAGGTGTAGGAGGCGTGCTCTATCACCGAATGATGGCCCATGCCCACCACCCGGTCGATGAACTTTCCGGCCTTGCCATCCTCCACACCCTCCAGTATCTCGCTGGCGGGGTCCGGCGAGTAGCAGGAATGGGCGGCCGCGGCGCAGAGGCGCTCGGCGTCCTTGGTGTAGGATAGCAGGATGACCTTCATCGCAACGGGTATGCGATGCAGGGAAAAAGGGTTTGCCTCATCCCAAGGTGAAGGAGAAGGACACCTCGGCGTTGCCACCCTTGGATGGAAGCCGCAGGTCCCTCAGGTCCTTAAGGCGATAGGACACCAGGTCCTCGCGGGCGAGTATGCGGCGGATGCCCTCCACGTGCCCGTCCCCGATAACGGCCAGGACGCTTCCGTGCTCTCCCTCGGCCCTCAGTATGGCCTGGGCCATGTGCTCGTTCCTCTCGTCGATGAGCACCCTCTTCACCGTGGGATACTCCCGGGCCATGACCTCCATGTAGGCCTCCTCGTTCTCCTGGAACTCCTTCAGCTCCCGCTCCACCCTCTTGCGGCTCATGAAAAGCCCGGATACGGAGGAGACGACCATGAGCACTCGCTCCTTGAGGGTCATGCGCTGCAGCAGGGATCCGAACATACGTCCGGCATCCTTGTCCACGAAGACCACCTGGGCGTTGTTGGCCCTGGCAGCCTCCACCGCAGCCAGCATCTCCGCGCCGACCTCGCCTCCGAACTGCTCCGCCAGGCGCCTCTGCATCAGCGAGAGGAGGCGGTAGGCCAGGGGGACGTTGCTGGGCCTCTCGCCGTCCCTCAGGGCCTGGTAGCGGGAGGGGTCCAGCTCCACGCCCACCGCGCCCGGCGAGTAGTACGATACCAGCTGGCCTATCTGCTGGGAGACGTCGATCACATGGGCCACCCCCACCAGCACTATCATGCTGCGGGGATTGCAGCAACGTTCATATAATCATTCCCTCCTGGCAAAGAAGGATGTCCGACAACAGTAGGAAGTTCGACCTGGTGGCCTTCGACATGGACGGGGTGTTGGTCGATTATCTGTCGTCCTGGACCTGGGTGCACGACCGGTTCGGGGTGAGCAACGAGGAGTCGGTGATCTCCTTCATGGACGGGGACATCGATGATATGGAGTTCATGCGCCGGGACATCGCCCTGTGGATCAAGCACCGTCCGGGACTGGCCCTGCACGACGTGGAGAGGGAGCTGGCCATGCTGCCCATCAACCCCGGGATCGGGATGACGGTGCGCGCCCTGCAGGAGAAGGGGACACGAACGGTGATCATCAGCGGGGGACTGGACCTCATTGCCGAAAAGCTGGCCAGGCAGTACGGCTTCGACGCATGCTGGTCCAACGGGCTGGAGGCCGATGGCAGCGGAAGGCTGACCGGCGAGGGAGTGCTGCGCGTGGAGCTGTGCAACAAGATCAAGGCGCTGCAGGAGGCCCAGCGCATGTTCGGGGCCTCGCCGGAACGCACCGCGGCCATAGGCAACAGCTCCATCGACGTGTCCATGTTCCAGGGTTCCGCCCTGGGGATCGCGTTCAATCCCATCGACGAGGAGGTGGTGCGCGGCGCCCATCACGTCATCCGCGGACCGTGCCTGAGCGCGGTGCTCGACCTCCTACTGTGAGGGCCGGTGTCCCATCTCCCCGATGAGGGGAACGAACACCACCATGCCCAGGTCCTCGGGGATGATGCGCCCGCCCAGCTTCCTCACCCTCTTGAGGGTCTGGAACTCCAGCTCCCCCACCGGTATGACCATTATTCCGCCCTCCGTCAGCTGGTCCAGCAGGGCGCCGGGCAGCCGGGGGGCTCCGCAGGTCACGGAGATGCGGTCGTAAGGGGCCTCCTCCGGATATCCGACAGAACCGTCCCCCACCACCACGGTCACGTTGTCGTAGCCGGTCTCGCGCAGCGCCCTGGCCGCCGTTTCCGCCAGGACAGGATGCCTCTCCACGGTGATGACCCTTCCTTCCCGGCCCACGATCTCGGCCATCACCGCCGCGTTGTAGCCGGAACCTGCGCCGACCTCCAGCACCTTATGGCCCTTGGCCAGCCGCAAGGCCCCGGCCATGATGGCCACCATGTGCGGCGCGGATATGGTCTGCCCGGAATCTATGGGCAGGGGAGTGTCGCGATATGCCATGTGGCGACGGCCCTCGGGAAGGAACAGGTGGCGCGGGACGGCCAGCATGGCCCTCTCCACCTCGGGGGAATCGATGACCCCCCGCTGCACCAGCGTCGAGACCATGCGTTCCCGTTCTTCCCTCATCTGATCACGAGTAGGTGGTCCTGGCCTTCTTGGCGTATATCCTGACGATGTCCCTGGCCGCCACGGAGCCCCTGCGGGCCATGGAGTCCTTGGTCTTGATCTGCGTGATCACCACGTTGTAGCGGCCCACGCTCATCAGGTCCCCCACGAAGAACTCCTCCTCCGGAAGGGCGTCCATCTCCATGGGGATGGTCTTGTGCACATCGTTTATGGATATCTTCACGTGCACCTTGTCGAAACGCTTGGCCCAGATGGCAGTGACATCCTTGGCCAGGGCCTTGTTCACCCGGGCCTCGCCCTTCTCCAGCGAGCTGATGATAATGGGAAGGTCTTCCAGGAGCAGCTCGTCCTCCACCCTCAGCTCCTCGTCCTCGGGCAGCTCCAGCTCGGACCTGCTGGACTCTCCCCTGTCGCTGACGATCACCGGCACCCTGATGGTCTTGGCCTCGCGCACCACCGCGGAGTGCACCCGGCCGCACTCATGGCATCTCAGGGTCCCCTCCAGGGTGTCCCCGTCCTTGCCCAGCCTTCCCTTCAGCACCTCGTGCAGGGTCTCCTCGCCGCAGTCCGGACATTCCACATAGATAGCGTTCGGTACGTTCATCCATTCACCTTCCTTTTCCCTTGAACTCGGCGGCCGCGAATTGGGGGCCGTGACCGGGCACGATCACGTCCGCGGCCTCAACTATGGCGGTCATGCTCTCCATGGCCTTGGCCCGGTCGTAGTGGTGCCCGGGCGGCACCCACTTGCGCACGTTGTCCACCGTGGGTATGGCGTCCCCGGCCATGACGTAAATCTGCTCGGCCTCGACCAGCAGGCTGATGCTTCCCGGGGTGTGGCCCGGGGTGTGGAGCAGTCTTACCCCGGGCATTAATTCCAGCTCCCGGTCCATGGTCAGGTCCCCTCCCTCGGATCGATGCGCCAGCACCCTGGCGCCCTTGAACAGCTCCAGGTTGCCCAGGTGATCGCCGTGGGAGTGGGTGAGCACCACCGTTCCGATGTCCCCGGGGGTCATGCCTCTCCGGCCCAAGGCGTCGATCAGTAGCTGCCGGTTCTCCGGGCCGCTGGTGTCCACGATGATGTGCATATCACCTCGGCTCACCAGGGTGGCGGTGGAACGGGCCTCCAGGACCATCGGTCCATCCCGCCTGATCATCCCAGGGAGGAGCACTTCCACCCTGTTGTCGCTCATCTCGCTCTCTTCTCCCATCCGCATGCGCACTTAATACGGTTTCCCTCCAGCACCGGCCGGGAACCGCAGGAAGGGCAGGTCGACCTTTCCACGAACCTCTCCAGCCAGGCGTTGCGGACCGCCGGCTCGCTCTCCCCCTCTATGCGTTTCAGCAGCTCCCGGAGCTCGTCGGTATTGGCCAGATCACCTAGGTCGATCGCAACCTCCGCCTCTTCCCTTGCCCCGGGTAGAAGGAAGGCCACGGCCAGCCCGGCGACGAATCCGCCGAGGTGAGCGCCGTAGGCCACCCCTCCGGAGGCTATCCCGGAGGGGAGGGTGAGCACGGTGACCACCTGTATGGCGAACCAGGCGCCGACGGATATCCATACCGGCACCCGGGGCAGGAACAGCGGGCCCAGGAACATGGGAATCTCGTCCCTGGGGTACAGGTAAAGCAGCGCGCCCATGACCCCGGATATGGCCCCGGAGGCCCCCAGTATGAGCACGTTGGAATCGATGCCGCGGACCAGGACCTCCAGCCCGAGGGCCAGAAGACCGGGGATGAAGAAGCAGAGGGCGAAGTTGCGGCGGCCGACCCGCTCCTCCAGGGGAACGCCCACCAGGAACAGGAACAGCATGTTGAACAGCACGTGCATTATGTCCGCGTGCGCGAACATGTGGGTCAGGACCGTGAGCCAGTTCGCGGGATCGTCGAGCGCGGAGGGCCTCAGACCCAGGGACAGCTCGACCGGCGAGAGGCCGTACGGATTCCCCCAGGAGGATAGGGCGCTGACCGTGAACACCGCCAGGTTGATCAGCACCAGCGAATGGGCCAGAGGGTACCTCCTGACGTAGGCCAGGAGAAGGCCGCCGATGATCAGGGCGAGGCATACCAGCCCGTAGGTCTCCACGTTCCCGCCATGCCACGGCCATGATTAAAACCTTCGGGAAAGGTTATTATCCCCCCGGGAAGCTGAACGTCCGTGTTCAGGGACCCTTCCATCATCATAGAGGTGGACCAGGGGGTGTACGCCCCGGCGGAGGACAGCCTGCTCGCCCTCTCCGCCCTGGAGGTACGCAAGGGAGAGAGGGCCCTGGAGATGGGCTGCGGAAGCGGCTTCCTGGCGTTGCACATGGCCAGGGCCGGGGCCTCGGTCACCGCGGCGGACCTGGACCCCAGGGCGGTCATGAACGCCGAGAGGAACGCGATGCTGAACGGCATTCCCTTGCGAGCGGTGTGCAGCGACATGTTCTCCGAGGTCCGGGGTTGTTACGACCTCATCGTGTTCAACCCGCCGTACCTGCAGGGCCGGGCGGAGGACGAGGACGACCTCTGCTGGGCCGGCGGCCAGGGGGGCATGGAGGTCACCGCAAAATTCCTGCGGGAGGCCGGGAAGCACCTGGCCCCTGGAGGGAGGGTGCTGCTCCTGGTGTCCAGCGACGCGGACCCCGCGGCCACTGAAGATGCGCTGACGGGATGGAATACCGAGGTCCTGGCCTCCAGGACACTTTTCTTCGAGGAGCTCAGGGTGCTGCGGCTCAGCCCTTCAGGAACTCCCTGATCCTCTCCCTGAGCAGGTCGGAGGCGGCCTTGCCGTCGACCTTTCCGCGCAGCTCCTTCATGGCCACGCCCATGAGCGGACCTATGGCCGCCTCACCCTTCTCGCGCACGAAATCCGCCCTTTCAGCTATGAGTGCGTCGATGACCTGCACAGCATCGCCCTGGTCCATGGCCTCCAGGCCCAATTTGGATATGGCCTGGTCCGCATCAGACCCCTTGGCCATCTCCTTTAGCACCGAGGGAAGGGCCTCCTTGGCGAACCTTCCAGCGGACAGGG
Source organism: Methanomassiliicoccales archaeon PtaB.Bin134 (assembly GCA_002067045.1). The sequence goes on from MVPZ01000081.1 coordinate 12,065, forward strand.
CGGCGAAGGCCTGCTTGACCATGTCGTCGCCGAACGACCCCGGGTCCGTACCCTCCTTCTGCATCTCGGCGTAGCTGTTCAGGAAGGTCCTGGCGGCCACCGCGGCCATGGAGCGGTCCCGGGCCACCTCCTCGAATATCTCGTCATACCCGTCCTTCACCAGCTGCCGGGACTGCTGCTCGTTGATCCCGTACTCCCTGGCCAGGCGTTCCATCCTGGCCTCCGGAAGCTCCGGAAGGTTCTCGGCGATGTGCCTAAGACGCTCCCTCTCGATGAGGATTGGGCGCACGTCCGTCTCCGGGTACATGCGCCCCGCGCCGGGCAGGGGGCGGCTGTAAACGGAAGTGCCGTCAGGCAGGGGGTCCCGGGTCTCCTCCGGTACGCCGTCCAGGGCCTGGTTGGCGCGGGCTAGAGCGGCCAGCAGGGCCGGTTCGGCCCGGTCCGCGGCGTCGGCGCACAGGGCGAAGGCGTCCCCCTCGGCCGATCCGAGCGCATGGCGTATGGACTGCACCTCCTCTGCGGTGATGCCGTAGGCCGGTAGCTCGTCGGAGTGGAAAATCCCAGCCACGCCCCTGGAACGGGCATGCTGGGCCATCTCCGCACCCAGGCGGAGACGCCCGTCCGCGCTGCGCAGAACGCCGGCGAACTTAGGAAGGGGTGCACAGAAGACCTTCCCACCCTTGGATATGGCGGAATGTATTACCTTGGACCGGCTGCTCTGCATCAGGGGGGTGATGTCCATGGCCTCGACATTCACGGGCCTGGCGTCCCTCTCACGGAGCTTGTCGCGGATCTCGATGAGCGAGCGCTGCCGCTCCATCTCGTTGCGCACGTAGGTGGGCAACAGCCCCAGGTCCTGGGCGCCCTTGATCTCCACCCTGGCCCCCCCGGGGACGGAAATGTTCAGGTCCTCGCGTATGGTGCCCAGTCCGCGCTTGACCTTGCGGGTGGAGCGCAGTATGGACCCGAGCTTCTGGGCCACCTCCCTGACCTCGTCCGGGTCATGCATGTCCGGGGCCGTGGCTATCTCGATGAGCGGGATGCCCAGACGGTCCAGGCGGTAGGTGACCTGGCGGTCCTTGGTGTCCACCTTGCGGGCGGCGTCCTCCTCCAGGCACAGGGACATGATGCCAATGCTCCGGCCGTTGACCTCCAGGGTGCCGTCCACGGCCACCAGGGCGGTACGTTGGAAGCCGCTGGTGTTTGAACCGTCAATGACGATCTTGCGCATGAAGTGCACCTCGTCCATGACCCGGCACCCCAGCATGGTCGAGACGATGAGCGATGCATGCATAGCCTCCTGGTCCGCCTCGTGCGGCGGCTCCTCGTCGGCCTCCACCAGGCAGGATACGCCTGCCGGAGCCTGATAGGCGAAGTGCATGCGCCTCTCCGCCTGGGCCATTGCGGCCCGGTCGATCTCGCCCATCTCGCTCTGGGTCGGCCGAAGGCGTCGGTTGAAGCATTTCCCCTCCTCCTCCACCAGCTGGGAGCGGCAGGAGCAGAAGAGCTTGTGCGTGTCCAGCTGCTGATGGATCTCGATTCCGCAGGTGACCTGATGCATCAAAGCTCCCTCCTTTCGGATATCTCTCCCCTGAGGTCGTTGAGCATCAGCTTTCTGACCTCCTCCATGTCGTTGGTCCTGCCTAGCACCCACATGAGCTTGACCAGGGCGGTCTCCGGCAGCATGTCCTCTCCGGGGATTACTCCAGCGGACAGGAGGTCCCTTCCGGTATCGTAGACGTTCAGGTTGACCCGGCCGCCCAGGCACTGCGTGGTCATTACCACCGGTTTTCCCTGGGAGACCATGCCCCGCAGGGTGCGCACGACCTCCTTGGAGACGTGCCCAAGCCCGGTGCCAGCAACGACCAGGCCCTTGAGCTGCTCGCCGACCTTCTCCACCAGCGAGGGGGGCATCCCGGGATAGAATTGCATCAGGGCCACGTCCGGCTCCATGCGCGTGTCCGGTGCCACCTTGCCGGCGCCCTTCCGGTGAACGGGGGAGAGCACCTGCATGCCCCCCTGCAGGTCCACGGTAGCTACCGGAGAAGCGTTCAGGCTGTGGAAGGCGTCCCTGCGGCTGCTGTGCATCTTGCGCACCTTGGTCCCGCGGTGCAGATGGGCGCAGGTGTCGGAGGTCTCCCCGTGCATGAGCACGAAGACCTCCGCGGCGTCAGCTTTCACGCAGAAGCGGGCCGCGGAGAGCAGGTTGCCGTATGAGTCGGATGAGGGGCGATCAGAGGAACGCTGGGCACCCACAAGAACCACCGGCCGCGGCAGGTCCCCGAGCATGAAGGAGAGGGCGGCGGCGGTGTACCCCAGGGTGTCCGTGCCATGGGGCACGATGACCCCCTCCACACCGGAGTTGAGCTCTTCCGCCACTGAATCCGCAAGCTCCCTCCAGGTCTGCACGTTCATGTTCTCGCTGAATATGGAGAAAACCACCTTGGAGCGCATGCGGCATATCTCCGACAGCTCGGGAACGGTGCCCACCAGTTCCTCGGCCTTCAGGGCCGGGTGCACCGCCCCGGTGCGGTAATCCACATAGCTGGCGATGGTCCCTCCGGTACCCAGGAAGGAGAGGATGGGCAGGTCGGAGCCAGAGGAGGCCGCAAGGGGCTTGACGGCCCTCCTTTGGGCCGGGGACCGGACCTCCAGGAGGGTGCGCCCATCCACCATGACCCCGATGTTGTAGCCGCTCTTCAGCTTGATGACGATGACATCAGGATGACTGAAGTCGTGATGGGGCATCAGTATGCCCGTGTATTGCTTATCCGTGGTCCTGAGCTCCACGGTGTCCCCCTCGGAAGCCTTGCTGCTGGCCAATAGTTGACGGGCCTTCTCAGAATAGGTCATTTCGCTCGCTCGGGAATGGTGCTCCCGCTTTAACAAACTATCTTAAAAATGGAAAATTAGGAAAAGGTTTGGAACGGAAGATGTTTGGCCGATCTACTTCCGGCGCCTCATGACCACTACCGCGGCCACAATGAGCAGGATGATGACCAGTACCCCGACCACCGCCAGGATGGCTCCCATGTCGCTCTCCTCTTCGCCCTCGATCGTAGCGTCCATGTACGACTGGTTGGCAGTCAGCTCCATGGACTCCTCGCCGGACTCGAAGGTGGCGTTTATGGTGTAGGGGTTGAAGCCGTCGTCCTTGCCCTCGGAGGTCCAGGAGTACTGGGTCAGCAGCACCTTGACCTTACCCTCGGCATCGGTAACGCCTTCGAAGACGATCTCGCCCTTGGCGTTCTTGATGACGATGGTAACGTTGGCGGCCGGTTCGCCCTCATCTATGGCGGTCAGGGTGAGCCAGGTACCCTCGTTCAGGCTGTGGGAGTCCTCGACCTTGACCCGGTCGTAGGTGGTGGCGATGTTGTACGCCTCGGAACCTCCGAACAGGAAGTAGTCGTAGTCTCCGGCCATCAGAGTGGCACCCTCAACCCACGCCTCGCAGGCGTCCAGCACAATGGCGTCATCCAGCACCTCTATGGTGGATCCGGTCACCCAGATCTGGGAGTGGCTGGCGTAGATGCCGTTCAGCACGTAGACGCTCAGGGGGAACTCGTAGGTCACACCCTCGATGACGTGCGGCACGTTCACGGTGATCGTCCTCACGTCGTCGTTGAAGTGGACCTCGCTGCGTATGGCGTACAGGGCGTTGTTGACCAGACCATAGACGTTGCCGCTGGTCTGGACCTTGGAGTTCTCGGCCCAGATACCGTTGTGCGCCTTGATCCAGCCCACGATCTCATACATGTCCAGGCTGGAGACGCCCAGTATGGACTGCAGAGCGGCCTCGGGGCTTTCCGAGGTGTTGAGCTCGGTCGAGTCCTGGCTGCCGACGAAGTGAGAGAGCAGAGGCGCGTAGTTGGCTAGGACCTGGAACAGGTTGGTGTAGCCGATCTCGTTGTCCTCCACGCTCACATCGCTGTCGCGCAGGAGTATCTCGATCTTGTTGGCCAGCAGTATGTTGTCGTGTATCCGGCCAACGGACTCCTCCACCAGCAGACCGGACATGGTGTTGAGCACTATGAGGTTGTCATAGATGCCGCCCATGTCCATTCCCTTGGCGTATATGCCGTGGTCGTTCAGGGCGATGATGTTGCCGACGATTATCGGGGCCGCACCCTCGCCCTCCACCTGTATGCCGTACTTGCCGAAGGCGCTGAAGATCAGGTTGTCAGCGATGACAGGGGAGCTTCCGTCCACGAATATGGCCGTATAGACATAGTTCGTGAAGGTGCTCGACCTGACCTCGGCGTCGGAGGTCGGGAACAGGTGCAGGGTGACGCTGTCCGTCTGGACCAGGTTCATCCACAGGCTGCCGTGCACGGCGATGTTGGCCATCGGCGGTCCGGTCTCGTAGAAGCTGGTGCCCCGGAGTATGTTGACGTTGCTCATGTACAGCAGGCCGCCCTCGTCCACCACGATCTCAGTGGGGCCGCGGAACAGGAACTCGGTGACGTCCTGGATGGCCAGGGAACCGCCGGCGAGCACCTCGATCTGCTTGTCGCCCTTCAGGATCATGACGTTCCGGGCCACTTTCGCCTCGCCGTCGATGAACCACAGCACCTTCTCCTCGTTGTCGGCGATGTACAGGCCGCCCATGAGTTCGTCCTCGTACTCGTCGATGTAGTCACCGTTTCCGCTGACCTCGTTGTTCCAGAGGACCACCTGGTCGTTCTCAACGATCATGGCGCCGTACATCAGGTTGTTGGTGATGGTGTTGTTGCCGACCACCACGTAGTCGCAATACTCAACATACAGCCCTTCCTGGCTGGAGGTGATGAGGTTGCCCTCGATCAGCACCCAGTCAGCTTCGTACACCATAACGGCGTACTCGCAGTTGGAGACCGAGTTCTCCATTATGGTCAGGTTGTAGACATCGGACGCGTATATGCCGTATTGTGCCGTGATCGTGTTGCCGGCTATCAGGATGTTGGCGGAACCATACACGCCCACGCCATCATCGGCGTCCCGGATATCCAGGATGGTTATGATGTTGTCGAGTATGCTGACCGACGTGGAATCGTTGTAGTAGTCGTCCACGTCGATCCCGTTGTAGGTGACCACGATGGTATTGTCCTGTATCAGCACCACGAGCGGGTAGTAAACCTCGATTCCGTCCTCGCAGCCGCTGATGCTGTTGCCGGTCACGGTGGCGCTGGTGTAGCTCAGGTCGATACCGGTACCGCAGTCCACGATCACATTGTTGCGGATGATCGCGTCGGACTCGTATACGGCGATGCCGGTGCCGGATTTGCTGATGTGGTTGTTCTCCACCACGATGTTCATCTCGTTGACGAACGGCGCATCGAGCGTCGCCGGGCCTACACCACCCTCGTAGTCGTAAGCGCCGACGGAAAGCCCCATGTCCCCGCCGATGATGGTGTTGCCGGCTATCAGCACGTTCACGATCTGAACCATGCCGTAGGGTTCACCTCCAAGGGGTTCCTGCTCTGGACCCACGTACATAGCTGTGGAATCCCGCCCGAGGTCATACGCCTCGGACATGTTCAGGACATTGTCCAGGATGTTGACGTCCAGGTTCATCTCGGTGTAGCCGATTCCGTCAAGTTCCTGGCCCAGGGTCATGCCCATGCCGCCCGTGAACGCGAAGTCCACGGTGTTGCCGGACATGTCCAGAACATAGTTCTGGACCAGGTTCCAACTCGGAGACTCTGCCTCGGTGACCAGCTGTACGCCTATGCCGTTCTCGAACGGCCCGACGACCTGGTTGCCGGTTAT
>MVPZ01000082.1 GCA_002067045.1 Methanomassiliicoccales archaeon PtaB.Bin134
AAGGCCCAGGGCATCGACCGCGAGGAGATGGACGCCATCGCCGGTATCCTCCTGGACAAGGGGTTCGTATACGAGCCAGTGCTCGGTCGCATGAGAAAAATATAAAAAACGGGAAGAGGTTTTTTTCCAAACCTTTTTCTTCCTTTTTACCGGAGCTGCGCCATCAGCTGGTCCTCGAACTGCCACTGCGCGGTGAAGTGGTCGTTGAGGTCCTTGATGATGAAGTAGTACCAGACGAAGACCACAATGCCGAAGAGCAGGGTCAGGATCAGCAGCAGTATGTTGGGCCTCTCCTTAAGGGTGCTCCAGGAGGGGGTCATTATGTTGATCCCCAGCTTCTGGCAGGCGGCCTGGGTGTACTGGGTGAAGGCGTGCCACCTGCGGTCGTGGTCGAACGGGTACTCGGCCAGGAAGTACATGACCAGGTAGTTCAGGAGCGGGAGCAGGCTGATGATGGTCCACAGGACCGGGGTCCTCTCCTTCTCCTTGTACATGGCCTCCTGGTTGATGCTCTCCAGGGCGGATATCTCGTTGGCGATAAGCTGGGCCCTTCCGGTCTCGGCGCCCTTCTCCTTAAGATAGGAGATGACCGCCATGCGCAGCGCCATCTCGCGCTTGCGGTGGTCGTCCATCCTCTTGAGCAGCTTGTAGTTGAGCAAGGCGAACAGCACTACGCCGATGGGAAGCGCTATCATGAAGCCCCAGAACCCGAGCAATATGGTCAACACAATGCCGATGACCCCTGCGATGATCAGGGACACGACCGGCCACAGGATCCATATGCCGCTCATGATCACATCGGTCATGTTGCGGTTCTGGATGGCGCCGGCGATCTGCCCCTTGGCCCCGCCGTACGATTGACCGTAGGGCTGGCCTGGAGCCCCATATGCGGGTGCTCCGTAAGCGGGCGCTGGCTGCTGCCATCCACCCTGCGGGGGCTGCTGGTAGCCTTGTTGAGGCGGCTGCTGCTGATAGTTCTGAGGCGGCTGCTGCTGATATCCCTGCTGAGGCGGCTGCTCAGCATACTGGGATGGAGCGCTGATGCTCCTCCCGCAGCCCTGACAGAACTGGGCGTCGGCGTTGGCCAACTTCCCACAGTAGGGACACGTCTTTGTTCCGTCCATAATGATCTCTCCCTTGAATAGCCCCCTCTGGGAGGGCCAATCGGTATATGTATTTCACTATATATTTAAAGCATCGATGGGTGGGCTACCTCTCCACCACCGCCGCCGCGTACCCCACCACGTCACCCATCGGCCTCACGTCCCCGGAGTTCCCGTAGTGCAGCAGCCGGGCCTTCCTCCCGCCGCAGGCAAGCAGCATGGTGGCCACCGGACCGGGCCCGCACATACTTATGTCGTTCACCTCGACCACTTCCATAACCCCCTCGGGGTCCAGGGACAGCAGCCTATCCAGTACCAACCCGTCCCTCTTCTTGGCCACCTCTGGCGACACATAGTGCGAGAGGTCTGAAGAGGCCATGAACATCACGTCCTTGCCCTTGCACGCCTCGCGCAGCACCCTAGCCGTCTCCCTGGCCATGATGATGTCCTGCTGACCCATCACCACCGGGACCACCTTGACCTCCGGGGACAGGTACTGCAGGAACGGAAGCTGCACCTCCAGGCTGTGCTCGTAGAGGTGGGCGGCGCGGTCGATCTCCACCACGCCCCTCAATCGCGACACTATGTCCCGGTCAACACCGACCACCCCCAGAGGGGTCTCGAAGTCCTCGCTGCTGACCGAAACGGGCCTTCCATATCCTGTATGGTTCGGGCCGATGATCACCACGGTCTCCGGCAACCCGTCCGCGGCCATCTCCGCATAGACGTGGGCGGCCACCGGGCCGGAGAAGACCAGCCCGGCATGAGGGACCATCGCCCCCACCAGCTTCCTGTTCCCCTGCTTTTCCACCTCCGGCAGCCGTCCGGGACCGAGGGGGGAAAGGAAGCAACGCTCCAGCTCCTTGACCAGGGCGCTCTTGGACGATGAGTAGAACTGACCAGCGACGGCCGCTCGGCGAACCATATAAGAAAATAGGGAAAGGGAGTTGAAAAGGGTTGGGGTTTACAAACTGGCTTCGAAGTCGTCGATGCCCAGCTTGAAATCCTCGTCCCTGACCAGCTGTCCACGCTCCTTGAGGATCTCGCGGGTCAGCAGCCAGTAGACGCAGGCCAGGGAGCGCCTCCCCTTGTTGTTGGTGGGGATGACCAGGTCCACGTTCCTGGTCTCATTGTTGGCGTCGCACAGGGCTACGATCGGGATGCCCACGTTGAGGGCCTCGGCGACGGCCTGCTGGTCGGCTGCGGGGTCGGTCACCACTATCACATCGGGCTCGATGTAGCGGTTCAGGACCGGGTTGGTCAGGGAACCGGGGATGAGCCTCTCCTCGAAGTACATGGCGCCTATGGCCTTGGACATGACCCTCACGGGCTTCTGGCCATACTGCCTGGCGGAAACGACCAGTATGCGGTCGGCCTTGAATCGGGAAAGGAACTTGGCCGCGGCCCTGATGCGGACATCGGTCTGCTTGACGTCCATGACGTACAGGCCATCGGTCCTGACCTTGAAGATGAAATCCTTCATGTCAGCACTCTTCTGCTGGGTGCCAATGTGGACGCCGGAGGTCAGATACACGTCCTCCGGTACGAGAAGATCGGTCTTGGTCTCGTCGCTCATTTCAATAACCTCATTTATCGCGCTTTACCGTTATCGGGATAATACCCTTGTCGAACTCCAATTGAGAAATTGTGATCGGGTCGATCATCCCTTCAGGGATCTCTAGAAGCACAGGCGCGCCTAGGGATATCTGAAGTGCCCTGGCACCGATAATGCGCGCCTTCTCAAATCTAGTATACTTCATGAATTCACCATAAGGGGGAGTGTCCCCATATTAGCGAGGGGCTTATAAATTTTTTCACGACCTTCGCAGGGCATGCCAGACACCGATTTGCCGGGTTTTTCAGGGGGTGCCCGAAGACCTGCCTGCATCCACCCAACCCTTCCCCACTTATATAACTTCCTCTAGCGGAAGCGCTTGGCGGTATGGGCGACCAGCCCTCCTTCCTTCAGGATCTCCAGGAGGAAACCGGGCAGGGGCTCGAACTTGGCAGTGGCCCCACTGGTCTCGTTGACCAGTATCCCCTTCTCCAGGTTGATCAGGGCGACATCGCCCTTTTCGAACATCCCGGTGGCGTCGCATTCGATCACAGGCAGACCGACGTTGACGGCGTTCCTGAAGAATATGCGCGCGAAGCTCACCGCCACCACCGCCCCTACGCCTGCTCCCTTCAAGGCCAGGGGGGCCTGCTCCCTGCTCGACCCGCACCCGAAGTTCCTACCTGCAACGATTATATCCCCGTAGGACACCTCCTTGGCAAAGCTTGCGTCCAGGTCCTCCAGGGCATGCCTGGCCATGTTCTTGACGTCGTAATCGTCCAGATACCGGCCGGGTATGATCACGTCTGTGTTCACGTGGTCGCCGTACCTCCATACCCTGCCCCTCATGCCCACACCTCCCGGGGGTCGGCTATCGCGCCCTTGAGGGCCGAAGCGGCCACCGTGGCCGGGGAGGCCAGGTACACCTCCGAATCCGGAGAGCCCATCCTTCCGCGGAAGTTGCGGTTGGTGGTGGCTATGCACCTCTCCCCTGGGGCGAGAAGCCCCTGGTGGGCGCCCAGGCATGGCCCGCAGCCCGGGTTGGTGACTATCGCGCCGGAGCGCACCAGGGAGGACAGTATGCCGCTGTCCGCGGCCCATAGGTAGACCTCCCGGGAGGCGGGGACGATTATGAGGCGAGTGCCATCGGCCACCCTCCTCCCGCGCAGAACATTCTCCGCCGCCAGCAGGTCCTCGGCCCGGCCGTTGGTGCAGGAGCCGATGACCGCCTGGTCCATGGGTATGCCGGCCATCTCCTCCACCGGTTTGACGTTGTCCACGGAGTGAGGATAGGCCACCTGCGGAGACAGGCCGGTCAGGTCCATGTCGAACTCCTTTTCCACCGTAGCGTCTGGATCCGAGAGGACAGGGGTCCATTCCGCCTCGGTCCTTCCCCTCAGGTAGTCCTTGGTCTTGTGGTCAGGGAAGGCCACCCCGGCCTTGGCCCCCATCTCCATGCTCATGTTGCACATGGTCATCCGGCCGGAGACGGACATCTCGTCCACCACCGGACCGACGAACTCCGTGCAGCGGTAATCGCAGCCGTCCGCCCCCATCTCCCCGATGAGGTGCAGTATCGCGTCCTTGGCCGAGACCGGCCCTTCCAGCTTACCGGTCAAATTAAAGCGGAAGGTCTGCGGGACCTTCATCCACAGTTCACCGGTGGCCCATACGGCGGCCATCTCCGTAGCCCCTATGCCGGTGGAGAAGGCCCCCAGCGCCCCGTAGGTGGTGGTATGCGAATCGGTTCCCACGATAAGCATGCCCGGGCGGACATGCCCCTTCTCCGGCAGCACCTGATGGCATATCCCTTCCCGCAGGTCGTAGAAGTTCGGCAGCCCCTCGGCCCTCACGAACCTGCGCACGGACTGATGGCCCTCGGCCGCCTTGGTGGTGTTGGCGGGGATGCGGTGATCGAACAGCAGGACCACCTTCTCCGGGTCCCACAGTGAGCTGGCCCCTATCTCCTTGAAGGCCCTTAGCACCAGCGCGGCGTTCTCGTGGGACATGGCCAGGTCGATCTTGGCCGAAATGATGTCCCCCGGGAACACATCCCTCCCGCTGGCCCTGGAAAGCACCTTCTGCGCGAAGGTCATGGCTGCCATGTTTGCGTCAAACAAGCTCGCCGGATATATTCGTTTCTCCATGACGATGGCTAACCACGGTCCGTTGCGGACGATGGATGCTTTCGTGACCTGATAATCGAGCGTATAGAATTATATGGCTGCTGGACCGTCCCCAAAAGGAACATGAAGATCACGGTCCATGGGGGAGCGGGCACCATAGGAGGGAACAAGGTCCATGTGGACCTTGGGGACCGGGGGCTCTTTTTCGATTTCGGGGAGCCCTTCGACATCGGCAACCGCTTCTTCACCGAGCTCATGAGGCCCAGGCAGGGACGGGGTATCAAGGACTACCTTCGCCTGGAAATGCTGCCTCCCCTGGACTGCTATAGGCATGACCTCTTCCCCCGGGATGTGGACCGCGAGGGCCTGGGCCCGGCGAAGGTGGACGCCCTTTTCCTGTCGCACGCGCATTACGACCATTACGGGCACGCCGGCTTCCTGAGGGCGGACATACCCATCGTGGCCAGCACCATGACCTATGCCCTACTCCGCTCCTCCCTGGAGCTGCGCAACTCCTTCGCCCCAACCGACCTCTTCGACCACGTGAAGAAGGTGGGCAAGGAAGACGACCCCCGGGTCCTGGTGTCGACCCGAGGGAAGGACAAGGAGGTCTGCGGGCACCGCTGGGTTCTGACCGGGGAGGTAATCGATGACGACCCGGGATGGAGGAAGGGTTCCTGCTGCCAAGTGGAGGCGGGAACGGGGGACATCGGCGGCATGGAATACCGGGCGTTCCCGGTGGACCATTCGGTGTACGGGGCCACGGCCTTCGCTGTCCGCCACGGCGGGGGCGACTGGGTGGTGTACACGGGCGACCTCCGGGCCCACGGGGCGAACGGACATTTGACCCAGAAGTTCGCGGAGGGCGCCAGGCAGCTGCACCCGGCGGCCCTGATCATTGAGGGCACCCGCGTGGGACGGGTATCCGACCAACAGGAGATGACCGAGGCCATGGTCCGGGAGAACTGCCGGGCGGCGGTGGAGGAGAGCGACGGGCTCACCATCGCCGACTTCTCCGCCAACAACTTCGAGCGCCTGGACTCGTTCATCGGGATCGCCAGGGCCTGCGGGAAGAGGATGGTGGTCACCCACAAGGATGTGGCCTTCCTGGAGAGCATTGCCAAGGTCGACGGCAACGTGCGCAAGGACGGGCTGTGGGTGTACCGGTCCCTGAGCGGCGAGGACCTGGACGAGGTGCAGGGGCTCAAGGAGAGGGGATGGCAGGTGGCGGACCCGGACGATGTGGCCTCCAACCCCCGCGAGTACATGCTGTGCTTCTCCTTCTGGGACATGACCAAGCTCCTGGACCTGGAATGGAGGGGCGGGACGTACATCTACTCCAACAGCATGGCCTATGACCTGAGGCAGACCGACAACCTGCAGAAGCTCATGAACTGGATAGAGCTGTTGGGTTTCCGCTGCCGGGGCCTGTCCATGGACGAGGGGAGGCTGGACTTCGAGCGGGGATTCCACGCCTCCGGGCACCTTTCCCCGGAGGACCTGATGGGGCTGGTCGAACGCGTGGACCCGGAGGTGGTGATACCGGTGCATTGCTCCCATCCCCAGGAGTTCCAGGACCGCTGTCCGGTCCCCTGCATCCTGCCGGAAAAGGGGCGGCCCATTCTCATATGAGGTCGGAATATCGCTCCACGAACAGGTCCACGTCGAACTTGCGGTAGGCCCCGTTCAGGTTCATGTAGCGCACTTTGCCGAAGACCGGCCGTTCGCTCCAGGCCCGGTCGTGCACACCTCCGATGCTCCAGGCCGCCCCGGTGTATCCGTTGGGGTCCCGCCCGTCCATCTCGTACCTGTTGTTGAGGGAGTTGACGATGCGCAGGGCGTCCCCGGGCGTCTCCGTCCATTCCAGTACCTTCTTGGCCCAGTACATGCGCAGCCATCCGTGCATCTTCCCCTGCACCACCATCTGGGTCTGCGCCGCGTTCCAGAGGGGGTCGTGGGTCTCGGACCGTTCCAGCTCCTCCTCGGTGTACAGGTACTCCCGGCGGTCCCCCAGGTGCTGCCGCAGGGTGTCCTTGGCCCAGCCAGGGAACCCCTCCTCGGAATCGTACCATGGATTGTAGTGGCAGAAGTTGTCCGAGAGCTCCCGGCGGACTATCAGCTCCTCCAGGAACGCCCCCTTGTCCTCCTGGTGAGCGGAGGACCCCATCACCGCCAGCGCCACCTCCAGGGCCGAGATCATCCCGAAGTGCAGGTACGGTGAGAGCTGGGACTGCCCGCCCAGGTTGGGGTCGTTCCTCTGGGAAGCGTATCCTGCCAGACGGGTCTCCAGGAAGCTGTTCAGGGCCGAGCGGGCCCGCCTGGTTCCTCCTTGCCAATGCGGGTCCGCCTGGTCACCGATGCTCTTCAACGGCCCTTCGATGTCCGTCTCGGGAACGTCGCCGGGCCAGGGGAGCGATGCGTGGGGCGTTGGCGCCCGGTCCAGGAAATCATTCAGATGCAGGCGGACCTTGGGACGGAAGGTGTAGGCGGCGAACTCCTGCTTGGGGGAGGCCACCCAGCAGGGGATGATGTTGTGGGCGTCCACCTCCTCGAAGCCGCATTCGCACCTTTCCATCACCTCCCGGACCCATTCCCGCTTCTCCCGCAGCGGATCGAAATCGGTGACCGCCAGGGATACGCCCCATTCCTCCAGGAAGGGAGGGAGGGAGTCCTGGGGCCGGCCCGGAAGCAGGAAGAAAGGGATGCCGAGGCCCCTTGCCGTCTCCGACAGCTCCTTCAGACCATGCAGCATGAACCGGTAGTGCCGCGGACGGGCATCCAGGAAGGTGGGGGAGAGGCAGAAAACCACGGCCATGGGCACTCCCTCCTTCCCCGCCAGGGATTGGGCGTGTTGCAGGGCCCTATTGTCCTCGAGGCGCTGGTCCCGGCTCATCCAGTATATTACTGGACCCTGGGCGGACGCTGGGCGCAGGACCCTGCGCCTCCTCCCCTCGGATGGTGATGGAGAGAGCATGGCCGAATGGAATTCCCCTCCGGGCTATAAATGCCTGCGCAGGCCATGCCAGGCCGCCAGACGGGACAGGCGGCGGTACGGCCGGTCCATCCAGGCGACGACCGCCACCGGCACCAAGGAAAGGAGGAACGGCCCGGGGGAGGCCCACAGCACCGTCAAGGAGAGCCCGATGGCCAGCGAACCGATGGCCAGGGGGACGAACATCAGGGAATGCCTGCGCAGGGCGGCGCGATAGCTGCGCTTGAACTCCGAGCCCTTCCTGAGGTCCATGACCGCCGCGGATATGGCCGCGGACCGGAAGGCCGCCTGATAAAGTGCCGCCCCGGGATCCTTCTTGGGCCTGGTGAGGGAGATGCTGCGCGAGACGAAGCTAGGGGAGGGAGAGTACCTGCGCAGCCCCTCCCGCACGGCCTCCATGGGCACATCGAGATCGGCGATCGCGGACTCGCGGCGGTCGTGGGAGAGGCCCATGAGCCCCTTGGAAGTGGAGCGGTCCTGAACATAGTGCAGGGCCATGCCCAGATGCCGGCAGCCCTGGTAATTGTCGTTTTTCAGGAAGGACCTGCGGGCCATCCAGACGTGCAGCATGATCACCCTGCGCGGAGGCTTGTGGTGACCCACCCGGCGGGACCGCCTCCTATTGCCGATGCGTTCCTTGTGGCGGTCCGGCTCCACCATGCCGTCCAGGAAAGCCTGCTTCTCCCCGGGGGGCATCTGCAGCCGGTCGGCAATGGCCTGGCCGATGGAGATGTGTGAACGCCACTTCATCGATCTCCGTAAGTGGCGAAGCCATTATTTATAAGTTGAATTAAAATATAAAAAAGGCCAGGCGGTCCACCTGGCGGTGTTTTAGAAACGGTGAAGATACGAAGAATCACTTCTTCTTCTTGGCTTCCGCCTTCTTCTCCTCCTTCTTTGCCATAGGTAAACACCTCCAGTCCCTACTGGGGCCGATGTTTCACATTCGTTGATAGTATATAAGTACTTTTTGAGTTCCAGACACCAATTATCATCATCATAATATTTTTTGTTCAATATCAAACTTTTACGCCGTTAAACCGATTCCGCAGCGGATGGGTCCGCATTTCGACAATGGGCTAAGTGAGATGTGCGGGAGGGCCTTGGACTTTTTATTATGGCGTAGATTTCTTACGTCATTCGACGATGACGAACCCGTCGGACATTTTTACAAACCAAACGCTTATAAAATCCAACTTCGGTGGAGTACCCTCAATAAGCTCGATCGATGGGAGAGATTTTCACGCTAGAGATGTTGGCCGCTGCAGGGGATGTGCCGTTGCGCATCGC
>MVPZ01000083.1 GCA_002067045.1 Methanomassiliicoccales archaeon PtaB.Bin134
GATGAGGCGCTCCACCTCCTCGGTCTGGGGGCCATCGAACGCGCTGCCGTCCTGGTTCCACATCTTCACCCCGTTGTACTCCGGGGGATTGTGCGAGGCGGTGACCATGAGCCCGCAGTCGAAGTGGGAGGCGGCGTAGGCCAGGGTTGGAGTGGGGACCATGCCCGCGCGGTACGGCTCGGCTCCGGCCTCGATCAGGCCGGCCACCAGGGCGTTCAGGACCAGGTCCCCGCTGGTCCGGGGGTCCTTGGCCAGGACCACGCATCCGAACATGCTGCCCACCGCCCGGCCGATGCGCACGCCCAGCTCGGCGTCTATGTCCTTACCGATCAATCCGCGTATGCCCGAGGAACCGAAGAGACCCATCGCGATCCTTCCGTTATCCCGGCACGGCCATATAATCCCTGCCCCTCCAGACATGGCCAGCGTTTCAGCCAGACGGTCATTGGTGGCCGATCGGGGCGAGTTAATATCTGGGTGGAGAACGAGCTTAACGGACTAAATATATAAGGAAAAATTAGGCTGGTCACCGTCCTTTATGCGATAAATTTTATATATAGAATATTTCCATTACTTACTGGATAACAGGCCAGATTGGTCGATTATCGCGGAGGTAGTTCTATGGTGATGGAGAAAATCAGCTTGGACAAGGCCAAGGACATCGCGAAGAAGAAGGGTCTCAAGCCCGGTCGCGTCAAGGGCACTAACGGAATTCAGTTCACGAAGGGCAACAACGCGAGGCTGGAGATCGTCTCTTGGGAGGAGTTCGAGAAGACCCTCGGCAAGAGGAACCTCGCGGTGTTCGAGAGCGGCGGCTGGATGAAGATAATGAAGAAGACCAAGTAAGGTCCTCTCTGACGATCATCCCAAACCCTTTAATTCCTCCCTTTTGCACTCAGCCCTCTATGCTGTTCAGCACCACCACCATCTCCTTCCCGAACGCTCTTTTGAAGGACTTGCGGTCCTCCTCCATGCGCCACATCTCCAGCTGGGGATCCCCGCAGGCGGTGACTATGAGCTTGACCGAGCGCTTGGCCGCCTTGGTGAAGCGCACCGCCTGCACCAGGTTGCAGTGCGAGCGGTCCAGGCTCTCGGCCATGCGCAGCAGGGTGGACAGCCTGATGACCGACTGCTGGTCCTTCTCGTCCAGGTCCCTCAGGTCCGCGGAGCGCATCTTCGGGGCCCGCTTGCGGTGGTACTTGGCCACGTTGGCCATGATCAGCACCTCCCGGTTCGAGAACCCCAGCAGCTCGGCGTGGCTGATTATGTAATGCGAGTGCATGTGGTGATCGTTGAAGGAGATGAAATCGCCCACGTCGTGCAGGAAGGCCGCGTGATGCAGCAGCTCCCTCTCCTTCTTTCCCATGGTGTGCAGACCCTTCTTGGCCGCGCTGTCGAAGAGCTCCAGGGCGATCGCGGTGACCCGGCGGGCGTGCTCCTCGTCCACCGAGCAGGCCCGTCCCAGCTGGATGACGCTGCGCTCCCTCACGGACAGCTCGCGGAACCCCGGGAACTCCTCCAGTCCTCCCAGGTAGTCCATGAGCATGCCGTCCCGCATGCCCCTCTGGCTGACCGCGACCTCGTTGAGGTGCAGCTCGTCCATGATGGTCTCCAGGATCACCGCCCCGGCCAGGATGATGTCCGCCCTCTCCGGGTTGATCCCCGGCACGCGGCGCCGGGCGGCCAGGTCCATCCCGGCCAGGGCGGGGATCAGCTTCTTCAGCTGGGCCCTGCGGATCACTCCAGGGCGGGAGCTGCCGTCCTGCCTCAGCAGGATCTCCGAAAGGTTCACCACCGTTCCGGAGCTGCCGAAGGCCAGGTTCACCTTGCTCTGCATTATCTCCCTCTTCGAGCGCACCAGGGAGCTCTTGACGTACTTGCGCATCCTGCCAAGCGCATCCTCGGGCACCGCCCCCTCCGGCTTCTTCACGAACATGCTGGTGAGACGTATGGCCCCCACCTTGAGGCTCTCCAGATAGGAGTACTCGGTCTGATCGCCCACCGCCAGCTCGGTGCTCCCCCCTCCTATGTCCATGAACAGGGCGGTCTTCCGGCCGATGTGATGGCCGCTGGAGACCCCCAGGTAGATCAGCCTGGCCTCCTCCATGCCGGAGATTATCTGCAGCTCCAGGTCCGCCACCTCCCTGACCCGGTCCACCAGGTCCATGCGGTTGGCGGCCTCCCGGGTGGCCGAGGTGGCCATGGCCACGAACTCCGTGGCCCCGTAGGTCCGGGAAAGGTCGCAGAAGTTCTTGATCACCCTGACCGTGCGGTCCATGGCCTCCTCGGACAGCAGCCCGTCCTGGAACTCCTTCTCCCCCAGGCGGACCATCTCCTTCTGCTCGCTCAGCACGGTGTACGAACGGTTGGGGTTGATGCGCACCACCAGCAGCCTCGCGGAATTGGTCCCGATGTCCAGGAAGGCCACGGCCTTCCCCCTGTCCAGTTCAGTCATCGAAGCGCACCCTCCTTCCAAAGGTCCTCTCGAACTGCACCGCCTTGTAACCGCCCCACTCCCTTTCCAGGGCGAAGGGGCCCCGGCCAAGCAGCTTCAGCCTCAGCTCCTTCTTCCCGGCCTTGACCTTCAGGCCGGAGACCACCGACCCATGTCCACGGTCCAGGGCGTCGGCCAGGGCCAGCAGGGAGGCCAGCCTGCGAACCACCTCCCTTTCCCGCTTCCTCAGGTCCTTGAAGACGCGGTCCCCGTCCCTGGGCGGCCGGCAGCCATGGTAGCGGGCCACGCAGGCCACCATCATCTTGGCCTTCCGGTCCAGGGGCAGGTCCGCGCCCATGATCAGGTCCAGGGCCCGGCGCTGATGGCCTTCCGCACCCTGGCTCAATCCAACATCGTGGGCCAGGGCCGCCAGCTCCAGCAGCTCCCTCTCCCTGCCTCCCAGCCGGTGCAATCCCCTGGTGTGGTCGAACAGCAGCATGGCCAGGGTCCTCACCTGCTCCACATGGGCCCAGTCCGGAGAGAGGCCGGAGGCCCATCGCCCCACCGCGCCCTGAGAGTCCGAGTTCCTTCCCTCGGCCAGGGCCGAGGCCAGGTCCTCCATCCCCATGGCGGCAACCTCCTCCGCGGCCGCCGCCGAATCATAGGCCACCCGGTACGCCCTCACATCCAGGGATGGGAAGTCCACCACCGCGTAGGAGGCCTCGGGGCCGTCCCTGGGCCTCCCCACGCTGCCCGGGTTCACGAACAGCGTGCCGGACACCTTCTTGACCATGGGGATATGGGTATGGCCGACGACCACCAGGTCGGCATTGACCTCCGCGGCAAGCTCCTGGTAGCGGACGTCGGGGGTGCCGGGTAGCAGTTTCTCGGTCACCTCGCCCGGCGCGGCGTGGGTCATGTAGACCGTCCGGCCGCAAATGTCCAGCCGGACCTCCTCCGGAAGATAGGCCAGCCATTCCCAGCCCCCCTCCCCCATGCGCTCGGCGGCCATGTCCACCTGGGCGTCTCCCCTGCCGCGACCATCCCTCCTCTCCAGGGCTGCCATGTCGATGTTCCCCAGCACGCTCATGGTCTCCGAGCCCATGAGCAATGCCGCGGCCTCCTCCGGCCGGGGAAGGCCCATGGTATCGCCGGCGTTCAGTATGGCCGCCACCCCGATCTCCCGGGCGTGGGCCAGGACCGCCCTCAGCGCCGCCGGGTTGCCATGTACGTCCGAGATCAGGGCCACTTTCATCGGGCATACCTCCGCGTCGGAAACGCCCTTCAGCCTGGTCAGCAGCCTCTGGAAGAAGCGGTCCTGCTCCAGCTCTCCCCAGCTCTCCACCAGCTGCCCGTGCAGCTCCCTCCTCTTCTCCCCGAACTCCAGCTGCAGGCGGTCGAAGGCCGCGGAGGCCTCGGGGACCTCGCCCCTCATCTCCGGTATCCTCTGCAGCCACACGTCGCAGTCATGCAGCTCCCCCACCACATCCTGCAGCCCCTTCAGCCGATAGATCTCCTCCTCCAGCCGGCCCTCGTAGACCTCGCGGAAGGCCTCCAGGGCGTAGCGCAGGTGCTTTCCGGCTATGCGCAGGGCGTGATGCCCCCGCCAATCCTCGTATATAGGCACGGAATCGGCGTGGGACATCAGCTCGTCCACGGCCACCGCGGCGTGCGCATAGGCCGACGGGCGCAGGGCGGAGGCCTGGCCGGACCACTCCGCGCATCCCTCCAGTTCTCTGCGCAGCTCCAGGAGAGGACTCTTGCCCTGCAGGGCGTCCATGAGGGCGGCGATGTCCGGCTGCAGGGCGGCCCGCCGGCATCTCAGCACGTTTACGATCAGCGCCAGGCCCACCGCCTCCTCCCCCTCCCACTTCCGCCCCATCTTGGTCAGGATCTCGATCTGCACGTCCAGGTCCCTGGCCTGGCCCAGCGAGGAGGTGACCTCCTTCGCCGCCTCGCGCCAGCGCTTGCCCTTCCTGCCCTTGAAGCACTCCTGGAATATGCGCAGCGCCGAGCGCAGCCGGCGGGAGGCCACCCTCATGCGGTGCACGAACTCGATGTCCTCTCCCCTGCGCACTCCATCCGCCTCCGAGAACAGGGCCGACAGCCGTTCCCGGACCACCGTCCTGCCATACATGCACAGCTCATCCCGGCCCATGTTCACCCCTCCCTGTGCCACATCCCGCGGTTCTCTATCAGCCAGTCCTGGGAGCTGACCAGGTCCTCACCCTTCTTGGCCTTCCTCTTGACGTAGGTTCCGTCAGGAAGCATGTCCCTGGACTTCAGGTTGTCATGGAGGTGTATGGGGAAGATGACGTCCACCAGCGCGCGCAGGTAGCTCTGGTCCAACACCGGGAACAGCACCTCCACCCTCTTGTGCAGGTTGCGGGGCATGAGGTCCGAGCTGCCCAGGTACACCTCCTCCTTCCCGCCGTTGCGGAAGTAGTAGATGCGCGCGTGTTCCAGGAAGCGGCCGACGATGCTGCTCACCTTGATGTTCTCGCTGAGCCCCTTCACTCCTGGCCGGAGGGCGCAAAGCCCCCGGACGTTCAGGTCGATGCGCACCCCATCCTGGGACGCGCGGTACAGGGCCTGGATCACCTCAGGGTCCAGCAGGCCGTTGAGCTTGAATCCTATGTACCCGTCCCCGTGCTCCCTCTGCCTTTTCGCCTCGCGGTCGATCCGGGCGATCATCTCCCGCTTCAGGGTCACCGGGGCCACCATAAGCCTGCGGTATCCATCCTTCTGGGCGTACCCGGTCAGGTAGTTGAATAGGTCGGCCACGTCCGCGCCTATGTCCGGATCACTGGTCAGGTAACCGATGTCCCCGTAGATGCGGGAGGTCTGGGCGTTGTAGTTACCCGAGCTCATGTGGCTGTAGCGGACTATGCTGTCCCCCTTCTTGCGGACGATGAGCAGGAGCTTGGCATGCACCTTGAGGTCCATCAGCCCGTACACCACATGCACCCCCGCGTTCTCCAGCGCCCTGGCCCAGACGATGTTGTTCTCCTCGTCGAAGCGGGCCTTGAGCTCCACCACCACGGCCACGGCCTTGCCGTTCTCCCGGGCCTGCATGAGGGCGTCGATGATGGGGGAGCGCTTGTCGATGCGGTACAGCGTGATCTTGATGGTCAGGACCTGGGGGTCGTTGGCGGCCTGCTTGAGAAGGGTGACCAGGGGCACGAAGCTGTCGTAGGGGTGGTAGAACAGCCGGTCGCGGTGCTCCACCGCGGCCATGAGGTCCTTCTCCGGGGACAGGTCCACCGGAACGAAGGGCAGGAAGGGCTGGTCCTTGAGGTCCGGCCTGTTGAGCGACAGCAGGTCCCAGAATGATACGAGCGACAGCGGGGCATGGGAGCGGAAGACCACCAGCGGGTTCAGGCCCAGCTTGGCGGTGAACAGGTCCACCATCTTCTCCGGCATGCCCATGTCCACCTCCAGGCGCACGGGGGACCCGATCCTCCTGGTCTCCACGCCCTCCTCAATGGCGGTGAGCAGGTCCTCGGCCTCGTCGGTGGTGATCTCTATGTCCGCGTCCCTGGTGATCCGGAAGGAGTGCACGTTCTTGACCTTCATCCCCGGGAACAGCATGTCCAGGTTCTTGGAGACCAGGTCCTCCAGGAGCACGAACTCCTGCGCCCTTCCCGTTGAGCCTCCGGGCAGGGGCACGAAGCGCGGGAAGAGGTCCAAGGGCACCTTCACCCTGGCGTAGCGTTCTCCCCTCTGGGGGTGGCGCACCACCACGGCCAGGTTGATGCTGAGGTTGGAAATGAAAGGGAACGGCTGGTTGAAGTCCAGGGCCAGCGGGGTAAGGGCCGGGAATATCATGCGCTCGAAGAAGTCCCTCAGGCCCTCCCTGGCCGGCTGGTCCAGATCGTCCATGCGGTGCACGGTTATGCCTTGCTGCTTCAGTTTGGGCAGCAGGTCATCGTACCAGCATCGGCCATGCGCCTCCAGCAGGGGGAGCAGCTCCCGGTTAACGGCCTCCAGCTGTTCCAGGGGGGTGAGGCCGTCCGGGGGGGCCTGCAAAGCGCCCTTCTTCAGCTGCCTCCGCAGTCCCGAGATCCGCACCATGAAGAACTCATCGAGGTTGCTGCCGCAGATGGCCAGGAACTTCACCCGCTCTAGCAGGGGATGGGTCCCATCCTGGGCCTCCTCCAGTATCCTCTTGTGGAAGCGTATCCAGCTTATCTCCCGGTTGATGAAGGGCGAGGCCTGTCCGGTCGTCCTGTCCTTCTTCTTTCCCTTGCTGGACTTGGGTGCTTCCTTGCTCTTCCGCGCGGGCATGGCTATCCATTATAACATCTGGCGTCCTGTATATATGAGGTTGCGGTAAATTATTTCAGGTCTGGTTATCAGGAACTGTACTAGCATTGCTCGTTTTTTATACGCGGGACTGGGCTTAAGGTCCCATGAGCGGGGTCATTCGACCAGGTGCGGAGGACGACGACCGGTTGGACCGTGCGCGTCGCATCGGATGGGTCGACCTGGAAAAGGTGGCCTCCTCCCGGATACTGGTGGTTGGCGCGGGCGCCCTGGGCAACGAGGCGGTGAAAGACCTGGTGCTGTTCGGTTTCCGGAGGATCGACGTTCTGGACATGGACACGGTGGTGCGCTCCAACCTGAACCGCTGCGTGCTTTTCCGGGAGGGCGACCAGTCGTCGGGGAAGGGAAAGGCGGAGCTGGTGGCCGAGAGGTCCCGGGAGCTATGCCCGGACGCCGAGGTCAGCCCCATCCACGGCCTGGTGCAATCGATGGGCCCGC
>MVPZ01000084.1 GCA_002067045.1 Methanomassiliicoccales archaeon PtaB.Bin134
TTCTTCTTCCCCAAGCCGAACGTGCACATGACGGAGAAGTTCTTCAAGACCGACGGTCACCAGGAGTTCCTCCACAAGATCTGCACCACCGCGACCGAGAAGGGCAACACCTACTTCGTGTTCGATCGCGGCGGCACCGCCAAGATCTCCGAGTGCTGCCGCCTGACCTTCAAGCTCGACGACAACGACCTGAACGACGCCAAGACCCCCTGGAAGATGAGGTACTCGGCCATGCAGAACGTGACCATCAACCTGCCGCGCATCGCCTACGAGGCGCACCAGGACGATGAGAAGCTGTTCCGCCTGCTGGAGGAGAAGATAGACCTGGTGGCCCAGGCCCACCTGCAGAAGCGCGAGTTCATCGGCAAGCTGCTGGGCATGGGCAAGTACGGCCCCCTGGCCCTGCTGACCATGAACCTGGACGGAGAACCGTACTACCGCTTCAACAAGGCGTCCTTCCTGATCGGGATGGTCGGCCTCAACGAACTGGTGCAGTACCACACCGGTCAGCAGATGCACGAGAGCAAGGAGGCCACCAAGTTCGGCCTGAAGGTCATCTCGGTCATGAAGAAGCACGCCGAGGCGCTCGGACAGAAGTATGGCATCAAGATGCCCCTGGAGCAGACCCCGGCCGAAAGCACCGCCTACCGCTTCGCCAAGCTGGATATGAAGTACTACCCCCTGCAGGCCCCCACGGTCATCCGCGGGAACAAGAGCGCGGGAGAGGTCTATTACACCAACTCCACCTACCTGAACGTTGGGGCCCAGATAAGCGCCATCGAGAGGGTTAAGGCGGAAGGCCTGTTCCACCCCCTGGTGGAGGCTGGAGCGCTCACCCATGTTTGGCTCGGGGAGCACAAGCCCCCGGCGGAGAACCTGGCCGCGTTCGTGGTCAAGACCTTCCAGAACACCCAGAACTCGCAGATCGCCTTCAGCCCGGAGTTCACCTCCTGCCTGAGCTGCGGGAAGACCGCGCGCGGACTGAGCGACACCTGCTCGTACTGCCACTCCCCCAACGTGGAGGGCATCACCAGGGTCACCGGGTTCTTCTCCAAGACCTCCGGCTGGAACAAGGGGAAACTGGGAGAACTGAAGGAGCGCACCAGGAACATCATCTCGTGATGAGCGGGATTGTCCCCTCCAACCTTTTCCCTTTTTTCATTTCCCGTTTAACAAATTATTAGTATGGTGAGGACAGAAGTATTAACGGCGGTTGAGGCTAGATGGCCCACTTACAGGTCTCCGAGCACCGGTTCGTCAACATCCGCAGGCGCAGCCTTTGCGACAACTGTTGCGTGAAGAACTGCACTTCCTTCAACGGGAGCAGGGTCACCTCCTGCCCCGATTTCAGGCCCACGTTCATAGTTTTCATGAAGTGCCGGGCCTGCGGCAAGGTGTACGACCCGTACCAGAGCATCTGCTCCCTGGACTACACACTGTGCCCGGAGTGCAACCGCTCAAAGGACCATGAGCCCATCGCCATGGTCTGCAGGGTCTGATCATCCCAGCAGCCGGGGGCCGATCAGCTGCCACAGGATGAGGAACAGCACCAGAAGGGCCAGGGTGTAGGTTATGGTCCCCACGTAGCGCATCCTCTGCTCGTCGGTGGCCCCCTTCTTCACCCGGCGCACCAGGGAGTCGAGCCCGTCCCGGAACAGGTATCCCCCGTCCAGGGGCACGGCGGGGAGCACGTTGGTCATGCCCACCATCAGGTTGATCCAGAATATCCAGTAGGCGGAGTTCGCGAGCACCCAGAACAGGCCGTCTGGAAGCGCACCCAGCACGCCCCTGACCTCGAACAGCTCGGTCACCGGCTCCTGTATCGGGGCCAGGCCGGAGAAGGGCATGGCGATGTACTGCAGGGATGCGGTGACCACCGAACCGAAGTCGTCGGCCCCCTTGTACGGGGTGGATAGCCGGTCCAGGATTATCTCGGGAGTGTTGACGGCCGCGCCCATGTAAGCGGAGTTGATGCCCAGGAATCCGTACTCCTCGTATCCCTGGCTGCCGTAGTACTCCTGGCGGCTCATCACCGTGACGTTGCTCACCGAGGGGTCCACCACGTAGGCGTCCTGTACGCTGTCGTACGAAAGGGCCACCAGGTCCACGGTCTGATCGGGCACGGTGCGCTTGAGCGCTTCGCTGAGGTCCCCGTCGTTCCTGATCAAGGTGCCGTTCAGGCTGTGTATGATCATCCCCCTCTCCAGCCCGGCATTGGCCGCCGGATAGCCGCTGGAGACCGCGGTGAGATAAACACCGGCGGTCAACTGAACGATGCCCATCTCACCTTTGTAATAGTATGTCAGGTTCACCAGCTCCCCGGGTTCTGGGCCTTCGAAGTCCCGGTAGTCCTCATAGCTGAGAATGGGTACCCCGTCCAGGGAGATCACCTGCGCCCCGAACTGCAGGCCGGCCAGGTCCGCAGGTCCGTCGCTGGCCACGGACACGATTATGGGGTTCTCCCGGACCGGTTCCACCGAACCCAGGAGGGCCATGGAGAATATCAGCGCGAAGACCAGCCCCACTATGATGTTGGTGGCCGGTCCGACCGCGTACACGTTCATCCTGCGACGCTTGTCCGCCTTGACCAGGGCCTCCTCGTCCGGTTCCACGAACGCGCCCATGGGCACGATGAGCAGCAGGACGCCCATGGACCTTATGGCCATGCCGCCCACCCTGGTCAGTATGCCGTGCGCGAACTCGTGTATGAATATGGCCACGACCAGGCCGAGTATGCCGTACCACAGCGGGATTATGGGGTTGATCCCCGGTATCCCCAGGATCATCTCCGGGCTGGGCGCGGAGGAGGTCGGGATCATGGGCACTATAGTGGCCTCCCACAGCAGCAGGGCCATCATCAGGAACATGACCACCAGGCAGATCCATTTGGCCGCCGCCGCATAGGCCAACCAGAACCGTTTGGGGCGTGCCAGGCGCTCGATGAGGTCCTTGCCCCGCTGGGTGCTCCACATCAGGAAGGGGCCGTAGGCCTTCATGCCATACTTCTTGATCCATCCCTTTCGATCCGCCAGGCGCACCGCGAAGATGAAGGCGACAATGACCAGGACGGCCAGAAGTATGTCTTCGTACATCTGAGGGCAGGAAGGTAGGCTGGGTATAAAATACCTAACGCTCGCGGCTCTTCCACATCTCGTCGTCCATGTTGGCGTAGATGGCCGAGGGATCTTCAGGACCGCAGGACTCCTCGTCGCACTGATGGGCCATCCTCAGTATCTGGTCCTTCTTGAGGATCCAGTAGTGGATGCGCCACAGCTTTCCCTTCTTGAGGTGAACCTCCTCCTGGGTGGTGGTCAGGAACCCCTCCTCCTCCAGCCAGTAGAACACGTCGCGGTCCTCGGAGGTGAGCTTGTTGTCGATGACCTCATCCGTATAACCGAAGAAGGACAGTATCCATTCCGCGAGCTTCTCCTGGTTATCAGTGGACATGCCCTTCTTGCCCATGGTATTGGACAGGGCCTTCACGACATCATCCATGGTCACAACCGTCAAAGCTCTCCTCCCCGGAGGCGAATCGGGTTTGGAATATAAATTAACTCAGTTTAGGCATCCATGGGATCAATCCGATGGTTCGCTGCCCCATCGCCCTCCGGCCCCCCACAGCCTTATGAAGCCCCATACCCCCAGGGGTATGACGGTCAGCAGGGAGATGAAGGCCCCGGCCAATCCCAGGTCCCCCTGCAGCGACCTCATGGACTCCAGGGGCAGCAGGCAGGCCGCGGACAGCACGGCCACCGCGTACAGGTACTTGAGGAACACCCGGTTGAACCAGTCCTCCCAGGTGCCCTCGATGGACACGTCCCTGTCGTCCTCCCATTCGCGTTCCGGTTCAGGCGCCTCCGGGGGAGGCGCCACCCGCAGCCTTCTCTTGCTGGCCATGGCCAATCATCGGAAGTGGCAGGCCACCATGTGGCCGTTGCCCTTGTCCACCAGCTGGGGCTCCACCTGCTCGCATATCTCCTGGCGGTAGCGGCAGCGGGTGTGGAAGCGGCAGCCGGTCGGCGGGTTGGCCGGAGAGGGTATCTCTCCGCTCAGCGGAACCCTCTTCTTCCTCAGTTTGGGGTCGGGCAGGGGTATGGAGGCCAGCAGCGCCTCGGTGTACGGATGGATGGGGTTGTCGAAGATGTCCTCTTTGGCCCCGGTCTCCACGATCTTCCCCAGGTACATTATGTTCACGTAGTCGCACATGTACTTGATGGTGGACAGGTCGTGCGAGATGAACATGTAGGTGAGGTCCAGCTCGTCCTGCAGGTCGTTCAGCATGTTGAGTATCTGTGACTGCACCGATACATCCAGGGCCGAGGTGGGCTCGTCCAGGACGATGAAGTCGGGATTGAGCGCCAGGGCCTTGGCCACCCCTATGCGCTGCCTCTGCCCCCCGCTGAACTCGTGAGGATAGCGGTAGATGTGTTCGGGGCTCAGGCCAACGCGCTCCATGAGGTCCCTGACGCGTTCGGTGACGCTAATGCCGCTGGCCATGCCGTGAAGCTTCATCGGTTCGGCGATTATGTCCTTGATCAGCATGCGCGGGTTCAGGGAGGAGTAGGGGTCCTGGAACACGATCTGCATGTCCTTGCGCAGGCGCCTGAGGTCCTCGGCGGTCCGGCGGTTCAGGGTGTAGGTGTCGCGTATCTCCTCTAGCTCGGGGATGAGACCGGCGTCCTTCTTCCTGGAGGGACGTTTCCGCTTCTCCTCCTCCTTGGCCAGCAGCAGTTCGGCCTCCTCGGCCTCCAGCTGGAGCATCCTCTCCCTCACGTCCACGGGCATCTTGTAGTAGATGTTCCCTCCGGTGGGTGGGGTGAGCATGAGCACGCAGCGACCGGTGGTGGTCTTGCCGCATCCGCTCTCCCCCACCACCCCCAGGGTCTTGCCGGTGGGCACGCTGAAGTTGATGCCGTCGATGGCCTTCACGTTGCCCAGGTTCTTCTTCAGCAGGCCTCCCCTGATGGGGAAGTACTTCTGGAGGCCGCGGACCTCGAACAGGTGTTCCTCACTCATCGTGCATCACCTTCCCATAAAGGTGGCAGGCCACCTGATGGTCCTCGTCGATCTTGCACAGCAATGGTTTGACCTGGCGGCATATCTCCATGGCGAACGGGCATCTGGTGTGGAAGCGGCATCCGGCTGGAGGATACAGCAGGTTGGGCACGCTGCCCACGATGACCTCCAGGCGGGTGGCGCTGCCAGTCAGCTTGGGAATGGAGTTCATCAGCCCCTGGGTGTAGGGGTGCAGCGGCTGGGCGAATATGTCATCGGTGGAACCTATCTCCACGATGTTCCCCGCATACATGACCCCGATGCGTTCGCAGACCTCTGCGACCACTCCGAGGTTGTGGGTGATCATCAGGATGGAGGTGCCGGTCTCCTCCTGCAGCTCCCTCATCAGCTTGAGGATCTGGGCCTGGATGGTCACGTCCAGGGCGGTCGTCGGCTCGTCAGCGATGAGCAGCTTGGGCTTGCAGGCCAGGGCCATGGCGATCATGACCCTCTGTTGCATGCCCCCGGAAAGCTCGTGCGGATAGTTCTTCACTATGTTACCAGGATCGGGTATCCTGACCAGACGCAGCATCCTGATGGCGCGGCTGGTGGCCTCCGCGTTCAGAGGCCTCCGGTAGCGCTTGACGATGGGTATCTTGGACATCAGCCAGAGCATTCCGTCCTCGGGGTTCTTCTGCATCTGCTTGTAGAGCTTGATCTGTGAGTTGATGCGCCGGACCTGCAGCGCCTTCAGCTTGGACTTGTGGAAGCCGCCCCCGCAATAGGGGCAGCTGCGGGCCTCCCCGCTGACCATGCATCCGCAATCCGAGCACTTGGACTCGCCCTCGCTGTCCTGGAGGATGTTGGCGCAATGACCGGTCTCCATCAGGTTCTTTCGGTGCTCCTCCAGCCGGATCAAGGTGCCCTTGATCAGGTCCGGGAGCTCGTGCAGCATGAATATCTCGGTGATCTGGTCCCCGATGGTGAAAACCGGGTTCAGGGCGGACATGGGCTCCTGGAATATCATGGAGATGAGCTTGCCCCGTATCCTGCGCAGCTTCCAGTTGGGCATCTTCAGGATATCGTACTTGTCCAGTTCAGGGGCGATCTCCGCCATCCTCTTCCCCGCGTCCTCCGGGGACGCGCCCGAGGCGGTCATGGCCTCGATCTCGGCGAGCTTGTTGTTCAGGTCCGATGGCATGTCTACCAGTATGCGACCCTTCTCGATCTTGCCGGGCGGGGAAGGTATCAGGCGCATCACGGAGTTGGCCGTGACGCTCTTACCGCATCCGCTCTCGCCCACCAGGCCGAAGGTCTCCCCGCGCTTGATCTGCAGGTCCACGCCATCAATGGCCTTGACCACGCCGGCCTTGGTGTAGAAGTTGACGAAGAGGTCTTTGACCTTCAGGAAATAATCGTTGTCGTTCATGGTGATCACCTCTTCATCCTGGGGTCCAGTATATCCCTCAGCCCGTCCCCTACCAGGCTGAAGCCCATGGTGAACAACAGTATCGACATTCCCGGGAAGACCACGGTCCACCAGTAGCCGGCCACGAACCATTGCTGACCGTCGGAAACCATCCTGCCCCATTCCGCGTAACCGGTGTCCACACCGAAACCGATGTAGCTTAGCCCCGCGGCGGTGAGGGCCACGGAACCTATGTCCATGGTCACGGCCACTATGAGCGGGGTGAGCGAGTTGGGTATGACATGCTTGAACAGGATGCGCTGCCTCTTGGCCCCTATGGCCTTGGCAGCCTCGACATAGGTGTTCTCCTTGATGGCCAATACCTGCCCTCGCACCAGTCGGGCATAGGCCGGCCACCACACTATGATCAAAGCGAATATGATGCTGTCCAGATTCTTGGCCAATATGCTGGACACGGCCATGGCCAGGATCAGGGCGGGCAGGGAGAGGAACATGTCGGTTATCCTCATCACCAGATTGTCTATCTTGCCCCCGTAGAAACCGGCTATGGCCCCCAGCATCAGGCCGATGATCGTGGCGATCGATACCACCAGCAGCGAGGTGTAAATGGTGGTCCTGGCGCCCCATACCACGCCGTAGAACACGTCCAGGCCCATGTCGCCTGAGCCGAAGATGAGGCCGTCCGTTCCCGGAGGCCTTGGCGGCAGGATGTAGTCCCTCGGGATACGCATAGGGTCCTTGGACAGCGGGTCCGGGGGAGCTATCCAGGGCGCCAGCAGGGCCACGGCCACTATGGCCAATATGAAGAATATCCCCAGCATGACGCTGGGATTGTGCAGCACCTGCACCAGGGAGCCCTTCAGCTCCTTGAGCCTGGGCCGCATCTCGGCGACGAACTCGCCGATGCGGCTGTGCTCCGGCGCTACGGGCGCCTTCTTCTGCAGAGCCGCCCCCTTGGGACCGCCATCCTTTCCGGATGGGGCACCATCGACCTTGTCCTTCCCTTTCATTCCTTTCTTGAACAAAGCCATGTTATCACTCCAACCTCACACGCGGATCCAGATATGCGTACAGAACATCCACGGCCAGGTTGACCAGCACGTAGACTATGGCGATGAAAAGCACGAATCCCAGCACTGAGGTGCTGTCGAACCTGGTTATGGAATCCGCGGACCATCTTCCCAGCCCGGGAAGGGCGAAGATGGATTCGGTAAGAACCGCGCCGCCGAGCGATCCGCCGAAGGATAGACCGATGACGGTGGTGGTGGGGATGAGCGCGTTGCGCCGGGCATGCTTGTTGATGACCTTCTTTTCCGGCAGTCCCTTTGCCCGGGCGGTCTTGACATAGTCCAGGTTCAGGACCTCCAGCATGCTGTTGCGCTGTATGCGTATCAATATCGCAATGACCCCGAAGGACAGGGTTATGGCCGGTAGGAGCATGTGTTTCAGATGATTGATGAAGAGCGGTATGTTGCCCACCAGCAGGGAATCGATCATGATAAAGCCGGTGATGTGCGGGATCTTGCCTATGAAGGCGATGCTGTACAGCCCTCCTGCAGGGAATAGACGTAATTCATAGAAGAAGACGTACTGCAGAATGAGCGCTAGCCAGAAGACCGGTATGGAGACCCCTATCAACGATACGATACGGGTGGTATGATCGAACACCTTGTCCTTCCGGAGGGCGGTCATGGTTCCCAATGTCACTCCAATGGTGACACCGATCAATATGCTCATGATGGTCAGTTCCATCGTCACCGGCACCCTATCTCGTATGGCGGTGGTGACCGGCTGCACGGCGGTCTTGGACCACCCCCAATCCCCCTGGACGATGCCCTGGACCCAATACCAGTATTGGTTGATCACTGGTTCATCGAAATGGTACTTTTCATAGATCTGATCGATCTGCGACTGGCTCATCTTGTCGTTGATGTAGGCGGCCGCAGGATCTCCAGTCATCCTTGTGAGCGTGAATATGATGATCGAGACACCGATCAGAA
Source organism: Methanomassiliicoccales archaeon PtaB.Bin134 (assembly GCA_002067045.1). The sequence continues at coordinate 8,425 of MVPZ01000084.1, forward strand.
CCGGGATCAGGAGAAGCAATCTCTTAACAATATAACCCATCAGTCTCATGTTCTCGCCTCTTGATATTTCGTTAGGTCTGACCTGTGCTCCTTGTGAAAAAAATTTAAAAGGTAAGGGGTTTGAACGCCTGTGGCTCCAACGTCCTACTTGTCCATCGGATAGTAGTACATGCCGGAGTACATCGGGTTGAAGGTGTACCCTTCGAGCGTGACCCTCTCAACATGGAAGTTGGTGGCCTGCACGGTCCATATGTGTACGCATTCCTCGTACAGGATCATGCTCAGCTCGGAGTACAGGGTTGCCCTCTCCTCCGGGTCCAGCTCTGCGGCGGCCTCCTCGATCAGCGCGTCAACGGTGTGGTTGACGTACGAGGTCGTGGCGGCGTAGGTTCCAGCAGAGTGGTAGAACGGCTGCATGTAGTTGTTCGGGTCGGCGTAGTCCGGGGCCCATCCCAGGAACAGGACCGGCATGGCCCCGCCCTTCCTGAGCTCCAGGTAGGTTGCCCACTCGACACCCTTCACGGTGATGGATATCTTGTCGGGGTTGGCAGCCTCAAGTCCGTCCTTGAACATCTCGCAGGCGGTCTGCCTGACGGTGTTGCCGGTGTTGTAGAAGATGTCCAGCCCGAAGCCCTCGTCCAGCCAGTTCGTGGTGACGTTGTCCTTCACGAAGGTGGCGTTCTCCAGGTAGGACTTCACCAGGTCCAGGTCGTGGGTGTAGACCGGTATGTCCTCGTCGTAACCGAACAGGCCCTTGGGGATGGCTCCGTTGGGCTGAATTCCAGCACCGTTGAACTGCGTCTCAATGAGCAGAGAGGCGTTCATGGCGTGAGCGAAGGCCAGCCTGACGTTCCTGTCAGTGAAGAAGTCCGCCGGAACGTTGGTGTTCGGGGCCTCGGTGGCGTTCTGCTTTATGTTCTGGTTCAGACCGATGAAGTCGATGTTGAAGGTCGGCAGTCCCTCTATGATCCTGATGTTGGCGTCGGTGTCCAGGGTGGCCCTCAGGGTACGGGGGATGGACGCGACATCGGCCTCGCCGCTCTTGATCATGAGCAGGCGGGTGTTCGGGTCAGGGACCTGCATGATGATGACCTTGTCCAGGTTGGCCTCTCCCTGCCAGTAGTCCTCGTGCTTGGTCATGACGAAGCGGGTGTCGGAGACGAACTCCTCCAGGTAGAAGGCGCCGGTTCCGCACATGTGGTTGAACATGTAGGTGTAACCGTCCTCGGTCATGCCGCCGTTGGCCTCAACGAAGGCCTTGGAGATGATGGAGCCAACACCGAAGGTGATGACGTAGTTCCATCCGGGGAAGGCCACGGTCAGGTTGAACTGCACGGTGTAGTCGTCCTTCATCCAGATGTGCTCGTAGATGGCGTCCATGGGCACACCGGTCGCGGGGTCCATCTCTCCGCTGGCGAGGTATTCGCCGGCGTCATAGTCGTAGTAGTCCGGGATCAGCAGCTCGCCGACCATCCAGACCGGGCCGTGCGGGTCGTTCAGCCTCAGCGCGCGGGCGAAGCTGTAGAACACATCCTCGGAGGTCATCTCGTTCCCGTCGTGGAACATGACACCCTCGCGCAGGTTGTAGGTGTAGGTGTACCCGTCGTCGGTGATCAGGCCGTTGGCAACGGTCGGCACCGCGGTGCACAGCATGGGCTTGAGCGTCGCGGCGCTAGCGCCATCGTAGAACATCAGGGTCTCATACACGTTCTGAATGATCTCTCCGCCGACGGTCTCATAATCGACCGCGGGGTCCAGGCTCTCTGGATTTCCGTCAATGGTAGCGACGACGAGGACCTTTTCCTCATCCTCCCCACCAGACATCAATAGCGCAGCTCCAATGGCAGCGACCACTAGGATGGCGACAACCACAACAGCGATTATCATCATCTTGGACTTGCCACCGGCCTCTGCGGGCGGTTTATCAGCACTTCCTTCCATTCTCAATCCTCCTTGCTCCCACCCCATGAATGGTTGGGAGATTGACTTTTGTAAACAATTTGTTGCTATATATACCTTTGTCGATTATGGCCCTTCAAATCATATATCCAGTAGGTAAAAAAAACAGGTTGATTGCCCCTGTAATTATGGCTTAAATCATCCAACATAATTCTAATAATTTTGTCATTATGCACGATTTATAACGGACAAAATTGACAATATGTATTTTTAAACCATTTTACGGTTTTTTTGGAAAATTCGCCCGAAGGCAAGCCGATTAGGGTAGCCGATGCCCCTCATTGTTTATGATGCGCGAGGCCCAATTCAACTTCCTCTGCTTGACCATCGGATCCCTTCCCTGCTTGGGGGCAGGCGAATCCAGGTCCCAACCCACCAACAATATCTCCTTGGCCCCGAAATGCTTGGCGATCAAGAATGCCCTATCGCCATCGGTGAAACCCCCGAAGTTGTACACGTTGCCGAAGGGCCTGCATTGGACGGTGGGAACTATGGCCCCGGTCATCCTAGGGACATATTCTTTCAGGAGGGGGATGTTGTCCCCATGGGCATGAACGAATGCCAAGGCCCCTTTGGAATTGGCCTCGATGTCGGCCCCCGGTGAACCGTCGAGATCGGTGACGATGATATCTGGCCGCAAACCTGCCTGTAGCAATCTTTCGGTCGCCGAACCGGCGGATACTATGGTCGATGGTCCTGACATTGTGTCCAATTCCGCCTCCAAACTGGAGGCGGGTCCACATATCGACACATGATGTCCCACCATTTCGACGATGTCAGAATAGGGAGGGGTCCTCTCAATTCTGATCATTTTGGAAAGCACCTTAGCGGCCCTCTCATCCTCCGCAGGGTCATAATTGAACTCCGAAAGTATCTCCAGGTACAGGGGCTCCCAGTGGGCCCATTCCATGATCAAGCCTCTGGGTACTCTAGCGGCTCGGCCTCCTTCTGCCCCTCTTCCCTGCGGGAGAAGGACTTCATGTTCATGTTGATCAGGCCGCTGAAGCCTGCCAGCAGGAAACCGACCAGGACCATCAGGAAGATGAAAGATTCACCGTAGTGAGGATAGCCGAAGATCAGGGCCACCAGGTCGAAGCTGGCGTGGACGATGAACACGATGGCGAAGGTGCTTATGCTCACCACGATGCTGGTGACGTATACCTTCCCCAAAGACAGATAGTGGTTTACGAAGCGCCCCATCTGATAGGAGAAGAAGGAGAAGGCCCACATCCAGAGCAGTATGCTCATCACCTTCAGCATCTGGGAGATGAAGCTGGCGTCCCTGTCGTTGGAAAGGGTGTCCAGGGCGAATATTATGCCCGCCAGGAACAACAGCATGGACAGTATCACGAAGGGTATCATCTGGCTGCCGTCCTTGACCGCCTTGGCGGTATTGCGCATGGCGTTGTCGATCCTCTCGCCCACGCGATAGGCGTAGAATATCATGTACAGCCCCAGCACCAGGGCGATCATACCCAGGCTCATGCTGGAGAGTATCCCTATGTCCGCGTCCTGTTCCAGGAGATTGACGAACTGAGGGAGGATGTTGAAGAAGCCAAGCACCGCCAGTACCAACCCTATGGGCGGGAAGATGCGCTTCCTCATCTTGTCGTCGGAGAGCATCTTCATTATGATGTAGTAGGTTCCCTCCACGGTCGGGGCCTGTTTCACCCATACCCTGCGGACGGAGTCCACCTTGACCCTAGAGAATATGATGGGGTAGATGAACTCGTCCTCGGCCCCGTCACTGACCAGGATGACCCGGTCCGGCTTAACCACCTCGAGCACGTTCTCCAGCTGGGTGGTGAGGACCAGGTCGGACTCGTAGCCCACCTTGGTATCCCCGCAAATGGTGGCTATCTCCACGTCCTCGCCCTTCTTCAGCATCTCATCGTAGATGCCGAGGGCGGCCATCACCGTGTTGACGTCGCTGTCCTCGGCATCCCTGAGGCCCAGGGCCATGACCGCGTTTGCGTTCTCCTCGCGTCCGATGAAGGGGCTGTTCAGACCGGCCTTCTTGCCGAAATCGTCATCGCGATCGACGCTTAGGATCAGGACCTTCATCTGCATAACAATCCAGTATCCGCCTATATAAAAATAATGCAATGACAATTGAATGTTGAGAGCGTGGAGGGCACGAGAGCGATGCCCTAATTTATCAATCCCTCTGGAAAAATGTATTATGTAGGTTAGGGGATTCACTTCCTAAGATGGTGGACAAGAAGGCTGGTTTCAAGGAGTGCCCCAAATGCGGCCTGCGCAATAGGCCGAACGCCGTCCAGTGCGACTTCTGCGGGCAGAGCCTGGTGGCGGCCGAGGACTGGCAGCACCATCTGAAGGACCTGGAGTCCCTCAATAAGATGGAGCTGCGAAAACCGGTGGACGCGCGCACCTCGCGCCGGATAGAGGCCACCATAATCCGCAAGGACGCTCCCACGGCAAGAACATTGGAGATCAGGGAGGCCGACAACCTCAAGAGGGCGTTCCAAGAACTGGAGTCCAAGAGCGACAGGGCGGATGTGAAGGTCGAGGAGAGGAGAGATCATCCCTCCTGGAGGGACGATGCCCCGTCGACAGTGGCCATGAAATCCACTTCCCTGGTGAAAGAGCCGGACCTTTTCCCGCCCGAGGAGGGATCCGAACCGGAGCGGCCGCCCGAGGGACCGGCGACCGATGCCGAAGAACCGGGGACCGAACCATCCATCGTTCTGCCTGAGGCCGCCCCTGAGGAAGAGATTCGGACCGAACCAACCTCAGAGGGGCCGGCCATGGAGCTGACAGAGCCGAAGGCCGCCGAGGTCGTTCCATCGGAAGAGACCCCGGAACCGGAGGCAGAGAGGGATGCCGAGCCGATGGTACCCACCGATGTGGCCAAGTTGGAGGTGATGGCCGGACCGGCCATCGATGTTCCATCGAATGAGGTGGTCACGGAGGAGGCGTTCATAACCGTAAGCTCCAATGCCGGCGATGAGATCAAGGTAGGACCGGAGAATGGCGTATGCGAAAAAGGGGAGGAGCATTCCCTCTTCCACACCATGGGCCGTAAGGAGACCGTGACCACCGGGGTCTTTGCCTTGGGGATATTGACCTATCTTATCGTTTTGGGGCTAACCGCGGTGGGCTTCCTGGACGTGGCCTGGTCCATGGGAGGCGGGGCGATCTCCTCGGTCATGGTCATATATGGAGGGTTCTCGGTATTACCTTCGTTCCACAGGAAGGACGATGCCGTCGTATTCATATGCCCCCATTGCCATGAGAAGGTGGACCAGGGGGGGAAGGCCTGCCCGGCCTGCGGGGCGGACTTCACCTCCGATGATTAGGTGAGCTCCGTGAGAATCGTTTGGCACATGCATTCATGCTTCGAGGTCGAAGGCTCGGCGACCGTGGTGATAGATCCGCATGACGGCCGGTCGATAGGGGTGAAGCCCCCCTCGCTGAAGGCCGACCTGGTGCTGATCACCCACGACCATTTCGACCACAACGCCATAAGGGTGGTCAAGGGCGACTACGTGATGCTCAAGGACGTCGCGCCTAGAAGGGTCAAGAGCGTCTCCGTGCGGGGGACCACCGCCTTCCATGACGACGTGCAGGGGGAGAAGAGGGGGAGGATGAACATTTTCCAATTCACCATGGATGACATCCGTTTTTGCCACCTGGGGGACCTGGGGCACCTGCTCACGGACAGGCAGGTCCAGGAGATCGGCCAGGTGGACGTGCTGTTCGTCCCGGTGGGCGGGGTTTTCACCATCGACGGGGCCCAGGCCCAGGAGCTGGTGCGCAGGATGTCCACCAAGGTGGCCATACCCATGCACTTCCGTGTCGGGGGGCTCTCCCTGTCCATACACAATGCGGACGAGTTCCTGTCGGGGCTTCCCGAGGACAGGGTCATGCGCGTGGGCAATGAGGTGGAGTTCGAGAAGGAGGAGCTTCCGGAGAGCACCGAGTACTGGGTGTTCTCGCAGTGATCATCCGATGATATCCAGGGCCTCTTCCACGCGACCCTGCTCTATGGGCGTGCTTCGGGAACCGACCACCCCGCCCTTGCTGTTGGCCACGATGCTGGCCCCCACGTAGGGCGAACCGTAGTTCAGGGTGGTTATGCGCGGGGTGACCTTGAACAGGTCCTTGAGCATGCGAAGGTCGTCCTCGCTGGACGCCGGGTGGCATATCAGTCCCTTGTTGGTCACCTTGCACACCGAACCGACGGTGTTCTGCTCGGCCACGGTGCCCCTGAGCACCTCCACGTCGAAGAGCTCCTCCAGAGCGTGAACGGTCGTGTCGTCCAGCTCGGGATTCACCAGGCAGCCGTGGTCGTTGACCAGGATGTTGTTCCCGCAGGCGTTCAGGCGGTCCTCCACCCGGAGGACCTGAAGCTTGGGGAATGCCTTCAGCTCCTCGTCGGTGGCGAAGTTGGTCACCGCCGCCCCGTAGGAGTTCATGGCCACCAGCGAACCGATAAGGTTGGTGCTGGCTATGGTGCCGCGGGCGCTGCTGACGGCTAGGGCGCTGGAGATATCCTCCTGGAAGCGCCCATCGGAGTCCATGGGCAAAAGTGCCATTTCCTCATTGGCCACGGCGTAAACGCCGATGAACTCCACGCCGTTGTAGCTAGAGACCCGCAACATGCCTTACGCTCACTCGCTGGGAAGGGAGACCTCTACCAGGCCGTCCTCGAAGCGGACCGCCTTGACGCGGACCTTGCTCGGAGGCGCGGTGATGCCGCGGGCCCAGATGGCCTCGTTGACCTTGGGGTCGATCCAGACGCTGTCCTCCTCGGCCTTCATATGCCTGGCGACGTACGCCCGTATCTCCTTGATGGCCCGGTTGGAGCGCTCGGTGGTCGGTACGGTCTTGGTCTTTATAAGCGGAATGTTGTAAACGGACTCGTTCTCCTCGGCCATCTGGATCACTCCTTGATCTTGCTGTGGCGCCAGTTCCTTCTCATGGGGTGGCGCAGGAAGGTCCGGTCGGTCCTCATCATGACCCATGCCGGGACCCGGCGGTTCTGCTTCAGCTTCTTCATCAATCGCGCCTTCATGGCGGCGGGCTTGTTGCGTGCCATATTACTTCCTCGCAATATTGATCTCCCTCTTCTGAGGGGAAACCTTCCTGAGTATCTGCTTCAGGGTGGGTTCGTCTATCTGGGAGTTTAACTGCCCCATCTGGGCCAGCCTTATCAGCTGTTCCTCCACGGAGCGGGCCACGTCCGGATAGGCCATGCGGACATTGGCCAGGCGGTCCCGGGCCTCCGGGGTCAGCAGCTGGCGAAGGATCGCCTGCCTCTGGGTCTCCATGGCCTGGGCCTGTTGTTCCATAGCAGCCTGCTGCTCGCCCTGGCGCTGCATCTCGGCCATCTTGCGCCGGCGCAGTTCAGAGAGCTCAGCATCTTCCACGGACATCACCTCGTTCAGTTGGAGTCCTTGACTTCCTTGGCGGCGTTGTCCAGGAGGGCCTGTCCCTTGGGGGTGACCACGCGGCCGTTGTTCTTGTTCTTGCTGACCAGGCCGGCGGCCTCCAGCTGCATCAGGGACTTCCTGATGATGGAGCGGCTTCCCTTCACGGCCTTGTTGGGCCTGGAGCCGCGGTCAACGAACCCGCCGTACTCGGCGGCCAGCTTGGAGGTGCCGATAGGCCCCTTAACATAGACCTTCCTCAGAACGGAGGCCGCCCTGGTGTACCACCAGTCGGCTTGTATCGGCGCCTTCTCCGTGTGAACGCCAGTCTTGGCGAACTCGGCCCACTCGGGCGGGTTCACTGCCCCAGAGTCCTTCAACTTCTGGGCCACGTTTTCGATCAGCTTCTCGGAGGGCACATCATAGACCGTAACCATCTTAACCAACCTCAATGAACTTCAGATATAGACTAGACCAAATGGTATGTTCGGCCACTAATATGGTGCCCCTATATAAGGATTCTTGTCCTCCAAGGCCCCCTGGGACACCTGACCAGCGAACCTGGCGGGATAAGGAGTTTCCACTTCGGGGCCGCACATACGGTATGACGCCGTGAAGAACGGCGGGGTTCAAAAGCCTTTCGAGCGAATGGATTAATTACGCGGCCACCCTTAATCGAGGTCGTGAAGACCGTCGTGGCGATCACCGGGGCCTCGGGCACCATTTACGGGATCCGATTGCTGGAGGAGCTTGAGGGTGAGAAGGCGCTCATCGTGACCGAGACCGCCAAGCGCATAATCGAGGCGGAGACCGATCGCCGCGTTCATGAGCTAGAGGGGCTCGCCGACGCGGTATACCACGAGGACGAGCTGTTCGCCCCGGTGGCCTCCGGTTCCCATCGCTTCGACGCCATGGTCATATGCCCCTGCTCCGAGTCCACCCTGGCCAAGATCGCCTCGGGGATCGCGGACAATCTGGTGACCAGGGCCGCCGCGGTGTGCCTCAAGGAGCGCAGGAAGCTGATCATCGTGCCCCGGGAGACCCCGCAGAGCGCCATCATGCTCCGGAACGCGCTACGATTGGCCGAGGATGGGGCGATCATCATGCCCGCCAGCCCGGGCTTCTATCCCCGGCCGCAGACCGTTGAGGAGCTGGTGGACTTCCTGGTGGGCAAGATACTCGACCAGCTGGGACAGCCCCATGAGCTCTTCCGTCGCTGGGGAGACTGATCACTCCACCAGGATGGCCGGCCTTCCCGGCGCGGCCTGGCGGGCCTTGTTCTGCGGGTCGCTAACGTCCCCGCCGGCCTGATGCACCTGCACCTCGCATCCGTACTCCCTCTCCAGGAAGTCCTTGCAGCCCTTCAGGAACTCGAGCTCATCGATCTTTAATGAGAGCTTCTCCACCTCGATGGAGGAACGCTTCATCAGCTCCTCGGCCAGCTTGCGGGCGAAGTCCTGGGCCTCCTTGCCGCGGGAGCGCACGGACTCCCTGGACATGGCCGCCTTGGTCAGGGAGGGCACCTTCAGCTCGCCCCTGGCGTGCAGTCCAGCGGCCATCTCCAGCACCTCGTGCTTCCAGGGAGCGGAGGTGAAGAGGGTCATCCTGGACGGCTTGATCCCGGTGACCTTCAGTATCTCGTTGGCATCGTCCATGAGCGCCCGCAGGTAATCCTCGGCCCGCTCCTTGGCCGCGTCCACCTCTCCCTCGGCCACCTTGGGCATGGGGGCCGCGGAGAGCAGCCCGGAGCGCCCGGAGGCCTCCCAGAGCTCCTCGGCGGTGTGCGGGGTGATGGGCATCATCATGGGCAGCAGCAGGTCCAGGACCCGGCGCACCGTGGGAGCGTGGGAACCTCCGCGCCTCTGGTACCAGCGCAGATCGTTGAACGCCTCGAAATAGACCTCGTTGGCCATGGAGCGCAGGTCGTAGGCGCGCATGACCTCCTGCACCCTGAGCAGACGGGAGGCCATGCGGGAGATGAGCCAGCCGTCCACCTCGCTGGCCTGGCCGTCCAAGGCCATCAGGTCCAACAGGGTGCGCTCCATCCTCTCGGTGCGCGCGGAGTAGCTCTCCACGGCCTCATTGTCCCACTCCACGTCGGCGAAGGGGGAGGCGATGTGCGCGTAGTACAGCCTGAGGGCGTCGACGCCATACCTCTCCGCGGCCCCGGGAATGGGCTGGGCCCCTCCCTTGGACTTGGATATCTTGCCGCCCTTGCCGATGATGTACCAGTTGACGAATATGCCCCGGGGCAGCATGTCCCCGGGCAGTATGGCCACGTGGTTCATCAGAAAGGCCGGGAAGTGCACGGTCATGTGCTCCTTGCCCCCCAGGTTCAGGTCCAGGGGGTACCAGTAGCGCACATCGTCCTGGATGCGCCTCAGCAGTCCGGGGTCCACGCCCGTGCCCGCGCTCACCGCTTCGGCGTTCCCGGAACCGAGGATGACCAGATCGAAGAACTCCTCGGTCATCTGCTCCGGGAGCAGGCTGCCCTCGTTGGCGTACTTGGATATGGTGTAGTATACGGGGTACAGCGTGGAATCGGAGATGGCCTCGATGATCCACTTCTCGTCGAAGGGGAACCTGGTCCCGATCCAGTTGCCCTGGCGGACGCAGGCCCTCTCCCGGAACCAGTCCAGGACCCCGTGTATGTTCTGGTAGTATTCCGCGGGGAATATGTCCATGCGCTTGGCCTGCTCCTTGGAGGCCAGGGTCACCTCGGAATTAGAATAATCTATGAACCACTGGTCGTCGACCTTCTTGATGACCACCTGTTCGCCGCAGCGGCAGGTGACGGTCTCCGACAGGTCGTACATCACGTCGGCCTCGCCGGCGGCGATCATGGCCTGCTTCATGCGCTCCTTGGCCTCCATGACCGGCAGGCCAGCATACTCGCCCGAGGCCTGATTCATCCTTCCGGTGTGGAAGCCGTCCTTGTACACCAGCTTCTTGGCCTCCTCCAGCTTGGGGTCGTCCGGGGCGGTGATGCCCATCCTCTCGGTGATCTCCACGGCGGGAAGGTCCGACCAGCCCTTCATCTCGATGATGGCGATGGGCCTTATTGCCCGCACAGCCTCCGGGTCCAGACCGTACTTGGAGAGGGCGCCCGGGTCCTGCTGCAGCGCCCGCAGAGATATCCAGTCGTCCGGGGAGTCGGAGGGCACGGAGGTCACCAGGCCGGTGCCCACCGCGGGGTCCACGAAGTCAGCCGGAAGCGTCAGTATCTCCCGGCGGATCATGGGCGCGATGCAACGGAGACCTATGAGCTCGGAGCCCTTGACCTCGGCGACCTTCTCTATGCCGTCCATCTGGTATGACAGCTTGAAATAGGCCTGCTCGCTGACCACCCATACCTCGTCCTTGACCCTCATCTTCACGTAATCGGCCTGAGGGTTCACCCAGAAGTTTGTCTGCCCGAATACGGTCTCGGGGCGCAGGGTGGCCGCCACCAGGAACATGTCCCCGCAGCGGAACTTGAGCATGGTGTACTCCACCGTCTCCGCGGACCCGCCGCACTGTATGTCCGTCTCGGAGGCGTCGATGGCCACCGGCCCGTGGCTGACGCAGGCCGGGGCGTAATAGGGCTTCTGGATGAGCAGGCCCCTCTCCATGAGCTTACGGAACTGCCAGCGTATGAACATCTGGTAATCCGGTTTCACCGTGGAGGTGAAGCGCCTCCAGTCGCAGAGGAACCCGAAGCGCTTCCAGTACTGGTTGACATACACGTCGTTGAAGAACTCCACGACCTTCACGGGGTCCTTGAGCTGCTCGAGCATGTCCGTGGGACAGGTGTTGCCGCACAGGTAATCTATGGTCTTCTGGTCCTTGCGGGCGATGCGCGCCGCCAGGCTTATGGCCCCGTTGCCGGTGGCGTGGGTGCCTACCGGGAACATGACGTTGTAGCCCTCCAGCCTCTTGTAGCGGGCGATTGCGTCCACATAGGTGTAGCCGCGCATGTGCCCGACGTGCAGGTATCCGGTGACGCCGGGGTAGGCGAAGATCAACATGAACTTGGGCCTGCCGTCCGCCTCGACCTCGTTAATGCGCGCGGCGTACCAACGTTCCTGCCACTTCGCCTCTAGCTCGCTGGACCTTTCCGACATCTGTGCACCTGACTTTTGGCCTGATTAAATAGAGATTAGTTAAAGGTTATTGACGAACGAACGACCGCCCAGAGACGCACCAGAAGATTAGAAGCGCCCCCTTCCCCCTCCGCCTCCGGAGCGGCCTCCGCCGAAGCCGCCTCCCCCGCGGCCCAGGGTGAGGATGAAGAACAGCAAGTACCAGATGCGCCCCCTGGTGACCGCGGTCAGGGCCACCATGACCACGATGATGACCACCCATTGCCAGGTGGTGAGCGGAACGCCTCCGATGGGGAACGCGGGGTCCCCTGACTCGGGTTCCTCGTACTTGTCCAGTATCTCGGTGCCTATGAAGAGCACCATGTTGTACACTCCGGTATCGTAGTCCTCGTCCGCCAGGTACGGAACCACATAATCGTTGGCCACCTGGTTCAGGAACGTCGGGGTAAGGACGCCCTCCAGGCCGTAACCCACCTCGACCTTCCATTCCCTGGTGCTCGTTACTATCAGCACCAGGACCCCGTTGTCCTTCCCCTCTTTACCCAATCCATTGAGCTGGAAGGTGCGCAGGGCGAACTCGTTCGCCTCCCTGGGCAGGGTGCTGTTCACCACCAGGACGGCGATCTCGCAGGAGGTCTCGTAGTCCACCGTGTAGCAGATATCCTCTATGTCGTAGTAGCTGTAGAGCACCCCAACGTCATCAGTGACATAGTACTCCAGCTCGGGGATGCCCTCGAACCGGGGGTCTGGCGGGGGGAAGACCCAGGTCACCAGGGCGTACACCAGCAGCAGTGCCGCCAGGACCAGGGCGATGACCACCGCCGCGGTGCGGCCAGATATTCGCATCTTGTTGCTCACATCCCCTGCGAGTAGTACACCGCCTCATTGAAGCCGAAGGCCCCGGCGAACAGCACGTTGGGGAAACTTCGTATGGCGGTGTTGTACTCCCTGACCGCGTCGTTGTAGAATATCCTGGCCGCGTCGATCATGCCCTGGGTGGAAGACAGCTCAGCCACGAAGTACTGAATAACGCTGAGGTCCAGCTGAGGATAGTTCTCATAGGTGGCCACCAGTATGGCCAGGTTCCTGTCCAGTGTCTCGGTGGCGTTCAATTGGGCTGGAACGTTGCCCAATGAACCGAGCCATCTTGTACGCGCCTCGGTGATGTTGGTGAGAAGGTTGGCCTGGAACTCGATGGAGAGGTTCATGGCCGAGCTCAGCGACGGAATGAGCTCTATGCGTCGCTGATAGCGTGCCTCGATGTTGCCCCAGGCGTTCTCCACGCCCTGGTCCTTGGAGACCATGTCGTTGTAGGCCAACACCACCATCATGACCACGATCAGAACGGCTACGACGGCGATTATGCCGGCTATCAGCCCCTTGCTCAGGCGAAGATCACCCATGCCCCAAGCATATCTGAAGTGAGATATTGAATCTTTTTATCGCTCCCTCAGAATCCCGGGGTGAGACCCGAAGCGCCGCGCACGAACGGGAGGTACACCAGGCGGGCGTCGTGCACCTGCAGGCTGTAGTCCAGGTACTGCAGGGTCCCCGGCCTCTCGGCCTCCATGGTCACGATGACGAAGTCGGCCATCTGCATGGCCTCCTCCTTGCTCACCGAGGTCGGTCCCCTCTCCACATTGTTGAAGTCGGTGCGCAGGGAGTAGACGGGCTGCCCCTCGGTCAGGCTCATGGCCCAGTGCTTGAACTCGTTGACCTCGGTGGCCCATGCCGGGACGTAGATGAACAGGTTGCCCCCGTTGGCCGTGCCCTTCATCCAGCGGCTGAGCTTGTGGAAGGTCCCCCCGGCCACGTTGGACTGGTTGATGCGGAATGCTGAGAAAAGCCTCCAGAAGGGCATGTACACCCTCTCCCCCGGGGAGTTCGGCTTGAACTCTCCGATGTCGAAGTCGATGACCGTGGGAGCCCCGTTGCGTATGTGCATGGTGCGGCAGTGATGGCAGTAGAAGGCCCGGTCCTTGACCTTGGAGTATATCGGCTGCTGGCAGCTGGGGCATTTGACCTGCACGACCTTCATATGCGGAACCCTCCCACGTTGAACTGCAGTCCCTTCTTGATCTCCTTGACCACGTTGGAGCTGCGCTTGTCCTCGAAGTCCCCCTCGATGATCTCCGAGCCGTGGCGGAAGAAGCGGTAGGTGACGCCCAGGATGATGGCGCCCACCACCAGGCCGATGATGGCTATCTCCGGCGTCTCGGCCCCGATGCCGAACAGCAGGCCGCCAGCGGCGATGAGCCCTCCGGCGGAGGTGCCCCCGGTCACCGCCAGGCTCTGGTAGAGCGGGTCGCCCGGAGCGCGTCCGGAGAGCACCTGCCCGGTCACCCCGTCCACGGTGGCCATGTACATCCTCTCGCCATAGCCGTACCTCACCACCCATATGGGATAGTAGATCTGGCTGATGTGCTTCGGGATCACTGTCAACTTCTCGAAGGTGATATGCGGCACCCTGGCGTCGTGCCTTGCATCCTCCTCGGCCTGCCTCCTGGACATCATGACCATGTCGTCCTTGCTGGTGGTGCTCTCGAAGGTGGGTATGCTCTCGAAGTCGGCGAAGGAGGCCTCCCCGTTGGTGTTCCTCAGGTGCTTGATGCCCAGGTCCCCGGGGTCGCAGGCGATGTTGGTGTAGCGGTAGTCGTTCAGCACCATCTCCTCCTTGGGGATGCGCTCGGTGCGTGTGTTCCCATTGCGGTCGGTATGCGTGCGCTCCTCATATCCGCAGATCCAGCCGGCCACCCGGGTGCTGGTGCTCCAGAAGGGAAGGTAGATGGGATAGCATTCCAGGAGCTTTCCCTTCACCTTGAGGTCCCTGGCCTTGAGCCCCTTCCTCCACCACTGCTCGGTGGCCCGCAGGGCGGTGTCCCGGTTCTGCAGGTTCTTGAAGGCTACGGTCATGACCCCCGAATCACCCTCCGCCCACAGCAGGGACCCGCAATACTGGCAATTCAGGATGTTGTCCCCCTCGGCGATCTGGATGGCCCCTCCGCAGGCCGGGCAGTTCAATCCCACGCTGATGGACATGATCACATCCTCCTGGCCACGAAGTTGGCCGCCGCGAACACGCCCACGACCGTCACCGCCATCGCCACCGCGGCCACCAGGGGTGCGGCCAGGGCCAGCAGCCCCTCGGCCAGGAAGGCCACGAACCCCAGGCCGGCCACGGCCAAATAGGCCACGGAGCTGCGGGTCGGGAAGTCTGCGGAGAACACCTCACCCGAGGAGGCGCTGATGACCAGCACATAGGTCCGCTGTTCGAACACGTAGTCCAGTCGCCATATCGGGAAGTACACCAGGGCCTGCTCCTTGGGCTGTCCGGGAAGGCTGCTGAGGTACGGTGCCATCTCGATGTCGATCTTCACCAGCTCCGCCCCACCGGTGTCGAACTTCTCGTCGAATACCTTCAGGTCCCCGCCTGGAACCTTCAGGCTATGCAGCCCCGGCAGGGTCGTGGAGGCGGCTGGCTCCACGAACACCTGCTCCATACCATTGACGTCCCTCTTGAACATGTACACCGGGAAGTACTGCCTCTTGAGCGATGATATCTGGGCCAGCTTGTCCAGGTCCTTGGCCCTGGTCGAACCTCCCGCCCAGCGGCGGAAGGTCCCCACCGCATCGTTCTCCCCGATGGCGAACGGCAGGGCGTAGAAGAAGCCCGCACCCGAGCGGTCGATGAAGATCTGCGATGAGCAGTAGGAGCACTTGACGAAGCGGTCCCCTGCATCGAACTCCACCGGAGCGCCACACTTGGTGCACTTCATGCTGGCCATGCGATCACCCTAGAAGCTGGTCCCACACTCCGGGCAGAACTTGGCGGTGATGGGGGATTCCTTCCCGCACTTGGCGCAGTTCTTGTTCCCCTTGAGCTGCTGACCGCACTCATGGCAGAACTTGGAGTCGTTGGGGACCTCGTTGCCGCACTTAGGGCACTTGACGGTGTTATTCTGCATCTTGTTGCCGCAGTTGCGGCAGAACTTGGCGTCAGGAGGGTTGGGGGTGTTGCACTTGGGGCATGCCACGGTGGCCGCGGCTGGAGCTGGAGCAGGGGCCGGGGCGGATGGGGCGTTGCCCGCAGCCGGCGCCGCGGAACCCTGGCGCATGGCGTCCACCATCATGTATCCCGCCCCGAAACCGGCTCCGACACCCACCCCAGCGGCCGCCGCCCCTCCCGAGGGGTTCGTGGCCGCCTCGCGCATGGCCTGTCCGGCCTGGTAGGTGGCGTAGTTGGTGTTCAGGATCTGCATGGAGGCTCGCATGTCCACGGCCTTCTGCACCTCGTCCGGCAGGGATATGTACATCCCGGAGACCTTGTCCACCAGCACCCCGTAGAGGTCGAAGTGGTCCTTGGCCTTGGCCAGAACGACCTGCTCGATGTTCATCAGCTGGCTGGCCAGGTCGGCCACGCCCATCCCCTTGTTCTTCATCTCGCCGATGGCGTTGTAGATGAGCACCACCATCTGCTCCTTTATGCGCTCCTCCACATCGGCAGAGGAGGTGAAGTTGAAGGTCCCCACGAACTGGTTGACGAAGTTCTCGGGCGATCCCACCTTGTAACGGAACTCCCCGAAGACCCTAAGGTTGACCATGCCGAACTCGGCGTCGCGGAACTGGTAAGGCTGCTTGCTGCCGTACTTTCCGTCGAAGGCCCTCTTCTGCAGATATACGACCTCCGCCTGCTGCCTGGCCCCCGAGAGCGCTTCGATGACCTTGCCGATTATGGGGGCGTTCAGGGAGGTGAGCGCGTAACGGTCCGGCCGGTCCAGGTAGGCCATGGCCTTGCCGTCGCGATAGAACACCGCGATCTCGTCCTCCCGCACCACGATGTTGTCGTTGAATCGTATGTTGCGGGGTACGCGGTACATGATGTTGTTCCGCTTGTCCGCATCCTCCCACTTGAATGTCTCAGCACCGATGACGCTCATTTGCTCACAGCCCCGTTCCGGTTATGACCGCCCTGCGGTTCTTGAAGCGGCTCTCCAGTCCATCCACGCGGCCCCTCACGGTCTCCACCAGGGCGCGCAGCTCGGCATCGTCCCCGCCGCGGATTACCCCCGGCAACCTTGCCAGGGCCTCATCTATGAACTGGATGCTCTCGATCATGGAATTGTCATACTCGTAAAGGTGGTCCAGCTCCCTCTCCTTGATCTTGAGGTCCGCGGAGATCCCGGAGTAGCCGACCTCGGCGTGAAGGATCTCCCCTTCCACCCTCTTCATGGCGTTGACCACCCCGCCCATCTCCTCCAGGGCCTTGGACATGGGGTTCTCCCGGACCAGCGCTCGCCTGGAGTCCTCCAGCTGCGAACGCTGCAGCGCCAGCCGCTTGGCGATCTCCGTCCTCAGCAGGCGGTCGGAGTCCCTCAGGTCCTCCCTTATGCGATATCCACGAAAGCCCGGGATGACCAGCTGGATCTTCTTTAGCAAACCCCGGTCATCCTCAACCCTGTCCCTTATGTCTGGCAAAGGTATCCCCCTTCTGCCGTGTATATCGTGAGGGCTGATTAAAAATGTTGGCCTATTTCCGGCTGTGTATGAACTCCTCGGTGGAACCCCATTTGCGCAGGGTCTTGCGACCCAGATAGAATCCTATGGCCGCGCACGGTATGAAAAGCAGGAAGGAGAGCAGGGAATCGGTCAGGAAGTAGAGTATGTCCGCGAGTATTATCCCCACGGCCGCCCCCCAGATCGTCCCTAGCCAAATGAGATTGAGCCCCATCGCATGCACCTGTGATACCGAATCCTGTCCTCCCATAATAGGATTGCCCATGGCGATCATTTTTTAAGAATAGACAAATGCTCAGTGTTAACTCCGTTACAGTTTAAATATATCGTCATTTGCGCATTGTGAATTTATACTATGTGATTATTTGTCTAATTATTACCCAATAACATTCATATAATGACACCCTATGCACTCGTGTCAAACCCTAGCAAGGGGAGTGAGATCACCTTGAACGTAATAGAGAACAGTAGGTCTACCACCGGTACCAAGACCAGGGTACCGGACATCAGCCCAGTCAATGGTATGTGCCCCATATGCGTGGAGGATTGCAACGTGCTCTGCGAGGTGGGAAAATCGGCCTTCCGGGGCCGCGAGGTCCTGTACCCCATGCCCGAGTACTTCGGGAAGAGCACCGCGGCCTCCAACAAGGAGTTCCACCTGGACTGGTCGCACTTCCAGATAATGGCCGAGCTCATCGGGGCGTACGGCATCGAGCCCTCCCCGGACAAGGCCTTCTTCGAGAACGCCGACGTGACCACCTCGGTGGCCACCCGTTCCAAGAAGCCCATCAAGCTGAAGGTCCCCCTGGTTATCGCCGGACTGGGATCTACCCAGGTGGCCAAGCGCCACTGGGATGCCATGGCCAAGGGGGCGGCCATGAGCGGGGTTATCCAGACCGTGGGCGAGAACGTCTGCGGGATGGACCACGAATCCACCTACACCAACGGCAAGGTCACCCGGTCCCCGGACCTGGAGTTCAGGATCAAGTCCTACAGGGAGCTTTGGGACGGCGAACACGGCGGCATCGCGGTCCAGACCAACGTCGAGGACCAGCGCGGCGGCGTCGACGAATACGCGCTCAGCAAGCTGGAGGTGGATATCATCGAGAGGAAGTGGGGACAGGGCGCCAAGGCCATTGGCGGGGAGGTCCGCCTGACCACCCTGGAAAGGGCCCTGGAGCTGAAGAAGCGCGGCTACCTGGTGCTTCCGGACCCCGAGGACAAGGATGTGCAGGAGGCCTTCAGGTCCGGCACCTTTAAGAGCTTCGAGAGGCACTCCCGAGTGGGCTTCCCGGAGCACAAGTCCTTCGTGGAGGATGTGGAGGACCTGCGCTCCAAGGGGGCCAAGTACGTGTTCCTCAAGACCGGGGCCTACCGCCCCGAGGTGGTGGCCTTCACCATGAAGGCGGCCTCCGAGGCCAAGATCGACATGCTGACGTTCGACGGCGCGGGGGGCGGCACCGGCATGTCCCCGGTGCCCATGATGAACGAGATGAGCACCCCCACCGTGCACCTGGAGGCCCAGATGATGATGTGCGCCCAGGTCATGAAGAAGAAGGGGAAGTTCATCCCGGACATGGTCATGGCTGGCGGGTTCGTTAACGAGACCCAGATCTACAAGTCCATGGCCATGAGCAACCTGGGCGACGGACCTACCATCAAGGCCATCGCCATGGCCCGCTCCCCACTCCTGACGGTCATGAAGGCCGCGCACTTCATGAAGCTGGCCGAGAGCAACGGACTGCCCAGCAGCTTCACCGCCGCCTACGGCAGCGATCCGCGCCACTTCTTCATCGCCGCCCAGGAGCTTGACGACCGCTATCCGGACAAGCAGCTGGGAAAGGACATCCCCTACGGGGCGGTCGGCGAGTACACCTACTTCGTGGACCGGATAGGTGAGGGGCTGAAACAGCTGATGGCCGGGAGCAGGAAGTTCACCCTGAAGCACCTCGATCGCCACGACATCGCCTCCCTTACCCCCTATGCCCAGAAGGTCACCGGCATTGAGACCCTCGAGAACATGGCCGAGAGGGTCATGATGCCCCTCCTGGAAAATTGGTGATGCCTAAACCCCTTTGATAAACCCTTTTTTTCATCTTTTCTTTGGAAAATTATTTAATTTTACGTGCCGTATTCTATCATGCACATGCGGCCCCTAGGTCCGCATGCTGCCTATAGGAGGAGAAACGCAAGAGGGGTTTCATGCCGAGCAAGTCGGCGAAACAAACCCCTTCAAACCTTTTTCTTACTTCTTCACGTCCCTCAGGAACATCAGGAACATGGGCAGGAAGAGCAGTTGCAGCCCTACCGATATGGTGACCATGGCCCCGACGGAGAGGTCGTACATCATCCCAAGGGCCAGCGATCCCAGGAACCAGAATGAGCCGAAGACCGTGTTGTAGTACCCGTATGCCGTGGCGCGCTTGCCCACCGGCGCCAGGTCGGCCACCATGGCGCGCATGATGGACTCCTGCGCCCCCATCCCCAGGCCGAACAGGCCCATCCCTGCGGCGATAAGCAGCATGGAGTCGGAGAAGGCCAGAACCGGGAAGAAGGCCGCGGGCACCACCACGAGCAGCAGGATCCTGGGCCCGCCCCGGTCGAAGAACTTTCCGAGCAGCATGGCGGATATGGCGTCCGCCCCCATGGCCAGGGCGTAGAGCAGGGGTATGACCGCCTCGTCGCCCAGGGCGTTGTTCTGAATGTGATAGGCCACCAGCGGATAGTCCACATACCCCGCGGCAAGGAACGCCGCGGCCAGGGTGTATATCCAGAAACGACGGGGCAGCACGGCCTTGACGTGGGGATCGGCCGCCTCCATGGCCTGAGGCCGGGGATACATGGTGTAGGTGAAGTAGAGCACCACCAGTGTCAGCAGCGCAGGGATGCCCAGCAGCAGGAAGGCCGTGGAGTAGCCCCCACCGCAAAGGAAGACCACGAATATGGCCATGGGACCTATCATGGCACCTACGGAGGACAGGGCCTCCTGCACCCCGAAGGCCCAGCCCCTGCCGGTCTTGCTGGCGGCATGGGAGATCATGGCGTCACGCGCCGGGGCCCTTATGGCCTTGCCCATGCGCTCCATCATGATCAGCAGGGCCACCATGTACCAGTCGCCGGTGAAGGCCAGCAGCGGTATGGCCAGGAGGTTCATGCTGTAACCTATGAGCACGATGGTCCAGTAGCGGCCGGTGCGATCGGTTATGTGTCCGGAGACCACCCGCCAGCCGTAGCCGATGAACTCGCCCAGGCCGGAGACCAGGGCCACGGTCGCCGCGCTGGCCCCCAGGGTGCGAAGGTAGGAGCCGCTGATGCTCTTGGCCCCTTCGTAGGCCATGTCCGCGAAGAGGCTCACCGTGCCCAGCATGATGATGAAGATGGTGGCGTAACGGAGCGACTGGCTTGGGCTGATGCTAGCGCTATCCCTCCCACCTCCCAAACGATTGCGAATGTTCACCGGCGCATCCCATCCCAAAGACCGGCACTGCTGGCCGTTGCGGATGGGGCCGTATCGATATAATACTATCAATCCCACAGTTCGAAGGTATGGCCATGGCAAGTTAGATTACCAAGCAGCTTCGTTCCCTCGCCCATGGAACGGAGGGAGAACCGGCTAGCGGGTGAACAGAGCCCCTATCTTCTGCAGCACGCCAGGAACCCGGTGGACTGGTATCCCTGGGGGCCGGAGGCCTTCGAGGAGGCCCGCCGGACCGACCGTCCGATCTTCCTTTCCATTGGATATTCCTCCTGCCACTGGTGCCATGTGATGGAGCGGGAGTCCTTCGAGGACCTTGAGGTGGCCGCCCTGATGAACAGCACCTTCGTGAACATCAAGGTCGACAGGGAGGAGCGCCCGGAGGTGGACAGCCTCTACATGAAGGTGTGCCAGATGATGACCGGGGGAGGGGGATGGCCGCTCACCATCCTGATGACCCCGGACCGGGTGCCGTTCTGGGCCGGGACGTATCTCCCCAAGCGCTCCCGGCAGGGCATGCCGGGCCTCATGGACCTGGTCCCGGCCATAGGCAAGGCCTGGAGGGACGGCAGGAGCGAGATACGGGAGGTGACCGTGAAGGTCCTGGAGATGCTTGATTCCTTCGAGAGGGACCCCCAGGAGGGTGACGTCTCCGAACTTCCCGCGCTGACCATGCAGCATCTCTCCGAGGATTATGAGCCCAAGTACGGGGGGTTCGACGGGGAAAGGAAGTTTCCCTCCCCGCACAAGCTGCTCTTCCTGCTCAGGTACTGGAGGGAGAGGAAGGATGAAAGGGCCATGGACATGGCCCTCAAGACCCTACAGAACATCGTCCGCGGAGGGATTCGCGACCACATAGGCGGGGGCTTCCACCGCTATTCCACGGACCATCGCTGGCACCTGCCCCACTTCGAGAAGATGCTGTATGACCAGGCCATGCTGCTCATGGCCCTGTCCGAGGGATACGCCATGACCGGCGACCAGGAACTGAAGCAGGCCGCGGAGGAGCTGATCGGATATGTTCGCGAGCGGTTGACCTCCCCCGGCGGGGGGTTCTACTCCTCCGAGGACGCCGATGCCGCCGGGGAGGAGGGGTCCTACTACGTGTGGACCTGGGAGGAGCTCTCCTCCGTGCTCCCGGAGGATGACCTTGCCGGGTTCAAGGAGCTCTACGATATCTGGGAGTCGGGCAACTACCGGGACGAGGCCACCCGCACCCGGTCGGGCAAGAACGTGCTGCACCGGAGCATGTCGCTGGAGGACTTCGCCCGGTCCAGGAACGTTCCGGCCGTGCGCATGGCGGAATGGGACGCCCGGGTCCGCGCGGCCCTGAAGGAGGCGCGCGAGTCCCGGCCCGCACCGGCCCTGGACGACAAGGTGCTCACCGATTGGAACGGGCTCATGATCGCAGCGCTTTGCCTGGCCGACCGCTATCTCGGCGTGCCAGAGGCGCTGCCCATGGCCGAGAGGGCCCTGGGCTTCATCGAGGACAGCATGTTCCGGGACGGGCAGCTCCACCACAGCTGGAGGAACGGCTCGCTGGGACCCCTGTCGCTGCTTGATGACCACGCCTGCCTGGCCTGGGCCCACCTGGAACTGTACTTCCGGACCTTCGACCGCTCGCACCTGGAGCGGGGGCTCGGTCTCATGGAGGAGACCATGCGCCTGTTCCTGGACCGGGAGGACGGGGGGTTCTACCTCTCTCGAGAGGACCCTCACCTGCTCATCCGCATGAAGGACCTGTACGACGGGGCCTCGCCCTCCGGTAGCTCGGTGTCCTATTACGTGATGTCCCAGATCAGCGCCCTGTTCGTGGACCAGCGGACGGTGGAGGCCATGGAGGGCTGCGAGAGGCACTTCATGAGGGAGCTGAGGCTCACCCCCTCGGCCTACACCATGTTCATGAACGGGGTTTTGATGAAGGGGGAATGCCGCACCCTGGAGGTGTTCGGTCCGGCCGATGCCAGGTTCCCGGGCTACCATCCGCACCTGCTGGTGATAAGGGCCGAGCATATGGAGCCAGGGGTGGAGGTCAAGGGACCGGCCTACCGCATGTGCGTCAAGGGCACCTGCCTCCCGCCCACGGACGATCGCCAGGAGGTAGAGGGGCTGCTACAGTAGGTCGAATGCCGCCGCTAGCGCCCCATCCTCGGCCTTGGCCACGGTGGAGGCGGTGCCGATGATTATGGCGTCGCCCTCGCGCACGTTGAAGGTCTCGCGCAGCTTGGAGGCCAGCCCGGGATCGTGTTCATCGATGATGTAGTCGGGGGGAACGATCAGCCGGCCATCGCGGACCACCAGGGTGGTGGCCCCCTCCGCCCCGGCCATGATGGCCGAGTCGCGCTGCTCCACGCCCAGCTTGATCTTGTTCCCGTTGTTGCTCATCTGCACCGCCACGCACTCCTTGCCCACGGCGATGGAGCCGTGACCGATGTTGGCGGTCTTGATGGGAAGGTCGGAGAGGAAGGCGTTTCCGTGCCTGGTGATCTTGACCCCCGTCTGCCGGATGTCGATCATGTCCAGGTCACGCAGGTACTCGATTATGGTGCGCATGCTGCCCTCGCCGATGCCCACCGCCTCCGCTATGTGCTTGCGTCCCTTGCGTTTCTGGTCCGATAGCACCATCAGCGTACGGTACACGTGGTGATTGCCGAAGCGGTGCACTGGACCGTAGCGGGGCAGGTCGACGAGCTTCATGCCTTAGAATACCGTTACCTGTCCTTTTACAACTTTCTCCGTTACCCTGCCGATGTTCTCCAGCCACTCGTCGGAGATGGCGTAGGCCTCCTTCTGCCACTTGTTGAAGTCGGAGCCAGGGGCCATGAACAGCTGCACGCTGCAGGTCTCCGGGTCGCTTATCGGCCGTCCGATCTGGGAAAGGATGCGCACGTTGGCCTCGATTATGTTGCCGTTGCTCTTCTTGACGATGTCGTTGGCTATCCAGTTGGCCAGGATGTTGTACATCTTGCCCACGTGGGTGATGGGGTTCTTCCCCGCGGAGGCCTCCATGGACATGGGGCGGTAGGGGGTGATCAGGCCGTTCATGCGGTTCCCGCGGCCGACCGAACCGTCGTCTCCGTTCTCGGCGCTGAGCCCGGTCACCGTCAGGTAGAAGTTGCCGGTGGCCGGGTTGTCGGCGTGGTTGATGGCCAGGGCCAGATCGTAGTCGGTGTACTTGGTGGCGTTGTCCAGCACCCTCTCGTGCATCTCCTCGACCACGCTGGCGTAGTGGTCGGCGTCGGGGATGTAGCGGTCGACCATGGCGCAGGCGATGGTCATGTTGATCTTGTCGCCGTTGCGGGAGCACATGACCTTGACATCCTCACCCGTCTCCTTGAGCTTCTTCTTCATGGCCCCGTTGACATACCTCTCGGTCTCCAGGCACACCAGCTCGGTATCGGAGTAGGGGGCGAAGGAGCAGCCGAAGGAGGTGTCGTTGGCCAGCAGGCAGTGGTTCCCGTGCCCGTCCATCTTGCACTGGTCCTTGAGGGCCTCGAAGTTCTTGATCAGGTCGAAGGAGCCCTTGCCGATGCGGCAGTCCACGGTCACCTGCTTGTAGACGTCCAGGTTGGGGAAGCGCTTGAGGTACTCCTTGGTGGCGTTCATGGCCACGGTGCTGTAGGGAAGCCGCTCCCCGTTCACCTGGGTGATGGCCCTCCCGGAGAGCATGATGTGAATGGGTTCGAGTACCTCGCCCCCACCGAACTTGGGAGCGGACTGACCTCCCACCACCTCGTTCTGGTCGGTGTTGTGATGCAATATCTCCCCGAAGCGTTCCAGATACATCTTGCACAAGGCCAGTGAGACCGCCTCGGCGATGCCGTCGGAGATGCTGTCCGGGTGACCGATGCCCTTTCTCTCCACCAGCTCCACCTTCTGCTGGGAGAGGGGGGTGGCCTGTATGCTCTCGACCACTATGTTCTTGGATATCTTCTTGGGGGACACCTTGCGGGCCACCGGCTTAGCCTTGGACTTGACGCTTGCCTTTGCCATGTAACGTTCACCTATGATTTGTGCCCCCTGTGCGGGGCTGGATAGGTCCTTGGAAAAGGATTTCCTCATATAAGGCTGATTGACTCAAATATTCAAATATGAATAATCAGATGAGGCCGCATGAAGTTCCCTCCCGAATCGGAGATCAAGCAGCTCCGCAAGTCCATGGACATAACCCAGGCCGAGCTGGCAGGATTGAGCGGGGTGAGCCAATCCACCATCGCCAAGCTGGAACGGGGGAGCATAAGGGGGAGCTACGAGGCGGTCACGAGAATATTCGCGTCCCTGCAGGAGGAATCAAGACGCCGGAGTAAGGCCAGCCGCGCCACCGACCTGGCCACCAGGGACATAGTGGGGGTGCAGTCCAACGAGCTGGTCAAGAACGCCACCGACCTGATGCGCTCCGCGGGGATATCCCAGATGCCGGTGTTCCAGGGCCGCCAGCCGGTGGGGAGCATAAGCGAGATGCAGATCCTCGCCCGACTACGGGACGGGGAGCGCCTGGAGGCCATAGTGGAGATGAGGGTCATGGACGTGATGGGCGACGCCTTCCCGGTGGTGAACGAGGACACCCCGATCGAGGCGGTGACCGCCCTGCTGAGCAGCTCCCATGCGGTCATGGTCGGCAAGAAGGGGGACATGGTGGGGATCATCACCTCGGCGGACCTGCTCAAGCTGCTGTGACCGATATTCTTATGAGAATTAAGGGTCCGGGCGCAGGATGAACGAATCCAGATCGTTGGGCACGACCGTGTTCGGAAATATTCCTGAGGCCTCCTCCAGTAGCGGGGCGGCATCGTCGTACCGGCCGCTGATGTGCACCAGGTACAGGGTCCCCACGCCGGCCTCCCTGGCCAGCAGAGCCGCGTCCCTGGCGGTGCTGTGACCGAACTCCCTGGCCTTGGCCTCCAGGTCCGAGGCCACCGTGGCCTCATGCACCAAGACGTCCGCGCCGGCCGCCGCCCTGCGCAGCTCCTCGCAGGGGGCGGTGTCCCCGCTGTACACCATGCGGAAGCCCCGGCGTGGCGGCCCCATGACCATCCCCGGTTCGACGGTCCTCCCGTCGGCGACCACGCTCTCGCCGCGCACCAGGCGGGAGAAGTCCGGGCCCTCCCGCACCCCCAGCGCCAGGGCCCTCTGCGGATCGAAGCGCCCGGGCCTGTCATCCTCCTGGAAAACGTACCCCAGGGCGGGCAGGGGGTGCTCGGCCCTGAAGGCCTCCACCGCGTACCCATCCCCGACCACCCGGTCCCCGGGGGCCAGGTCATGCCCGTTCACCGTGTATTTCAGGTCGAACACCCCCAGACGGAGGATGGAGGAGACCAGCTCCCCGGTCCCCTGCGGGCCGTAGATGTCCAGAGGACCTGTCCGACCGTAGAAGTTCATGGATTGTACCAGCCCGGGAAGTCCCAGGAAGTGGTCGCCGTGATGGTGTGATATGAATATCCTGGAGATGCGCATGAAGGAGACCGTGGAGGCCATGAGCTGTCGCTGGGTGCCCTCCCCGCAATCGAAGAGCAGCACCTCCGGCCCGGGACGCAGGGCCATGGATACCGTGTTGCGCTTGGTGGTGGGCACGCTCCCCCCGGTCCCCAGGAAGGTCAGGTCCATGTTCTCCGAATCCCCTTACTAAGCTATTACTCCTTTCTCGCGGCGGTCCAGGAAGCGGTTTCCGGTTATGAAGACGATTAACCCCACCATCCCCATGGCGGTGGCGATGTACATGGAGCCGTGATAGCCCAGGGTGAAGACGGTCACGCCCCCGACCAGGGCGCCGATGATGGCCGAGATGCTCAGGAAGGACTGCAGCAGCCCGGAGGAGGTCCCCTTCTCCTCGTTCCTCTCCATCAGGTACTTGATGGAGCCCACGTACAGGCAGGACCAGGCCGCGGCGATGGACACCTGCATGGGTATGATCTGCTCCGGGGTGGTGGCCAGGGTGTAGGAGGGGAATGTCAGGATGGAGAAGATGAAACCGGCCATCACCAGATGGTAGGTCTTGAAGCGGTCGATGAAACGCATGAACACGTACTGGCCGACGGCGTTGATGCCGTATATGAAACCGATGAACACCGCGCTGGCCCCCAGGTCGGCCAGGAACAGAGGATATACCACCCATATCATGTTGGCCCCGATGTGCCGGAACATTATTGACACGTAGACCGGGAAGTTGTGCTTGATGATGTACGCGGGGAACAGCGGGACCTTGTGCATGGTCTGGCCGCTGAAGGTCAGGCGCAGGGACAGAATGTAGGCGAACAGCAGCATCAGCCCGCTGACCATGAATATCTGGTAGTAGATGGCGATCACCCCGGCCACGAAGTTGCCGATCCCGAAGCCCAGGCTGCCGAAGGCGGTGAACTTGCCGATCTTTCCCTCGCTCTCATAGACGTAAGCCAGCATGGCCGCTGGGTATATCCCCGCGCAGAGCCCGATGAGAATGCGGACCACCGCGATGGACTCCTTGCTGTCCACGAACACCAGGAGGAAGAGCGCGATGCTGGTGAGGGCCAGGCCGCCCTGCAGGTACAGCTTCCGTCCGTGCACGTCGGAGGCCCGCCCGAAGAAGAAGGAGGAGGCGAAGAGGGCCAGATTGAAGGCGGCGGTTATGAGGCCTATCTCCATGGTGTTGGCCCCAAGGTCATCCCTCAGCATGTTGGGGATGAAGAGGGCCGCGCCGGATAGTCCGGCGCTAGAGAGCAACTGGATGTAACCTGCCTTCATGTGCCGGGTTAACCCTTTGAATATATTATCGTTTCCGAATCAACGGCCCAGGGTCTCCAGCTCCCTGTCCTTGCGGGACACCTTCTTGTACTCCCGGTAATGCTCCTTGCACAGGTGCACCCTCTTGAGCCCTTCGTCCACCTTGAGCTCGGCGTCCTTGGCCGCACTCCCGGAGATGGAACGCTCGGCCTCAGAGCCGCAGCCCTTGACGTCGCAGGCCTTGTTCCCCTTTACAGCATGACGAGCTTCCGCCATATACCTGGAACCTCCATCATCGATATAATAGGATTGCTGCACACGGGAATAGAATTATGCCCCCTCCCTGTCATTAAAGGGCATGAACGACCGCAAGAAGGTTCTGCTCTGCGTGGACGGCTCGGAGAACGCCCTCCGGGCAGTGGAGTTCGCCAGGGACCTGCTGGCCCCCTTGGACGCCTACTTCACCCTGTTGGTGGTGGTGACCCCTATGGATTGCGATTACTTCATGGAGAAGGACGCGCCGATCTGCGACGTCGACGGGATCGGTAGGGCCAAGTCCCGGGCCGCGTCCTCCCTGCTGGAAGAGGCGGGGATGGACCACTGCCTGAGCGCCCTCACCGGCAACCCCGCGGAGGTCATCCTTAAGTTGTCCGGGAAGCACTCCCTGGTGGTCATGGGGCGCAAGGGTTCGGGAAGCCTGCAGTCCATCTCCCTGGGGGGAGTAGCCGGCCAGGTCAGCCAGAACATTAAGGTGCCATTGCTGCTGGTCCCTTGACCAATCCAAAGTATTTTTACCCCCGCGGGCATCTCCAGCCCGTTCAGGAAAGGTGCTCGCTATGGTCAAGGTAGCCCCGTCGATATTGTCCGCGGACTTCGCCCGCCTGGGAGAGGAGATCCGCCGGGTCCAGGAGGCCAAGGCCGACTGGGTGCATGTGGACGTCATGGACGGGGTGTTCGTGCCCAACCTGACCATCGGGCCGGAGGTCATCAAGGCCCTGCGGCCCCACGCCGCCATCCCCTTCGACGTCCACCTCATGATCGAGATGCCCGAGAGGTACGTGGACCGCTTCGTGGAATGCGGCGCGGACTACCTGACCGTGCACGTGGAGGCCACCCACGACGTGAAGGCCGTGCTGCACCGGATCAGGGCCTTGGGATGTAGACCGGGCATCTCTCTGAACCCGGGCACCGAACTGGCCAAGGTGCAGCCCTTCCTGGAGGATGTGGACCTGCTGCTGGTCATGACCGTGCAGCCGGGCTTCGGGGGGCAATCCTTCAAGCCGGAGGTGCTGCCCAAGATCGCCCGCGCCCGGGAATTGAGGGACGAGGCGGGCCTGGACTTCGAGATCGTCATCGACGGGGGCATCAACCGCGAGACCGGCAAGCTGTGCGTGGAACGGGGGGCCACCGTGCTGGCTGCCGGATCGGCGCTCTTCAAGGCCAAGGACATGTCCGAGGAGATAGCCCTTTGGCACCACTTTTGAGTTCGTGCTAACCGATAGCAAGTATAATAACGGTGAACCGGAATCTAGGGCGAACCTTGTCGTATTTAAACGATAGGGTCAATACAACACGTGAGAATGATCCGACCATGGCGCGAATAGGTTCAAAGAAATCGTTGGTGGCCAAGCTGGGCATCAAGGAAGGCCAGAGGATACGCATTATCAACGCCCCTTCCAAGTACGACATGGCCCTGGGCCGCCTGCCCAAGAACGTCGTCGAGGCTGGAAGCGGGGACAGCGATCTCGATTTCGTTCAGCTCTTCACCGCATCCGAGGACGAGCTCCGCCGGGAGTTCCCCAAGCTGATGCGCTCCCTGAAGGTTGACGGCATATTCTGGGTCTCCTACCCCAGGACCTCGTCCAAGATAGACTCGGACCTCACCGGGGTCACCGTAAGGGAAGTGGGGACCGGCAACGGCATGGCCGAGGTGAAGATTTCCTCGCTGGACGAGGACTGGGCCGGCATAAAGTTCGTGAACAAGAAGAAGGAATCGGACTGAGCGGAGCAAAGTTCATATCGGCAGGCCGGTATTGCGGGGTGCAATGTACATGAACATATCTGGCAAACAGATGGTGATGTTCCTCACCGTCATCGTCCCCTTGCTGCTGCTGTTGGCCTCGCTCATCCTGCCCGCGAACATCTGGACGATCATGCTGGCCCTACTCTGGCTCGGCTTCGGCCTCATGGTGCTCTACCTGCCCAAGGCCAAGGACTGATCAGGCCTTCCGTCCGAAGGCCACCTTCTTTTCTACCCGGGTTATCCGTACCCTGACCGTCTCCCCGGGATTGGCGTCCGGGACGATTATTACCAGACCGTCCACCTTGCCGATTCCGTCGCCCCTTTCCCCAATGTCCGTTATCATCACCTCGTACACCTCCCCCTCCCTCACCGGCCTCCTGACCCCCCTCTCCTCGCGCATGCAAATCCATTGGCCGCTTGGACAATAACTTTATGGCCCGCGGCCGCAATCATTCGGCACAATGGGAGTGAACATTTCCGACCTGGTGGTGGCCAGGGACCTGGAGCCCCGGGACATGATGGGAAGGACCGTGGCCATAGACGCCTACAACGCCATCTACCAGTTCCTTTCGGTCATAAGGCAGCCGGACGGCACCCCGCTCATGGACCCCCGGGGACGGACCACCTCCCACCTGGAGGGCCTTCTGAACCGCAACGCCAACCTGCTGGAGATGGGCATCCGGCCGGCCTACGTTTTCGATGGCATCCCCCCGGAGAAGAAGGCCGAGACCATCAAGGCCCGCCGGGAGCGCAGGGAGGCCGCCCACCGGGAATGGGAGCAGGCCAAGGCCGAGGGGGACGTGCGCAAGGCCTATTCCAAGGCCACGCAGTCCTCGCGCATCACCAACGAGATCGTGGAATCCTCGCGCATACTCCTGACCCACCTGGGCATCCCGGTGGTCCAGGCCCCGGAGGAGGGCGAGGCCCAGGCCGCCCACATGTGCGCCAAGGGCGACGTGTGGGCCTCGGCCTCCCAGGACTTCGACTCGCTGCTCTTCGGCGCCCCCCGCCTGGTGCGCAACCTGACCCTCTCCGGACGCAGGAAGATGCCCGGGCGTGAGGAGTACCGGGAGGTGCGCATGCAGCTGGTGGACCGGGACGAGACCCTGGCCTCCCTGGGGCTGAACGCCCAGCAGCTGGTGGACCTGTGCATACTGGTGGGCACGGACTTCAACCCGGGGGTGATGGGCATCGGACCGAAGAAGGCCCTGAAGCTGATAAAGACCCACGGCACCCTGGCCGGGGCGCTCCGCTCCCTGGGGCTGGAGGGCGACCCCATGGAGAAGGTGCGCTCCATATTCCTGGACTTCGAGCGCACGGATGATTACGTCCTTCGTTGGTACCCCCCAGACCGCCAGAAGGTCCTGGACATGCTGTGCGGCGAGCACGGCTTCTCCGAGAAGAGGGTGAACGGGGCCCTGGACAAGTTCTCCTCGGGCAAAAAGGACCAGATGCGGCTGGACATGTTCTAGCCCGGTATCGGTTCAGATACCCAGCCAGGACCACGAGGTTTAAAAGGATGATGGCCAATAGGGGGCCTAAGGGACGGCGATGATAAAGCAGGTCCAAGGCAGTTATAACCCGAGTGCGCTGGAGAAGGAGGTTCAGGCCCATTGGGCCGAGACCGACGCTTACAAGAAGACCAAGGAGCTGAGGGCCACCGGCCCCGACTTCTATTTCGTGGACGGTCCGCCGTACACCACTGGATACATCCACATGGGTACGGCCATGAACAAGACCATCAAGGACGTGATGGTCCGGTTCAAGAGGATGCAGAGGTTCAACGTCTCTGACACCCCCGGCTACGACATGCACGGTCTCCCCATCGAGGTCAAGGTGGAGAAGTCCATAGGCGTGAAGAACAAGAAGGAGATCGAGGAGTACGGCATAGACCGCTTCGTCGGCACATGCAAGAACTTCGCCCTGGAGTTCCAGAAGAAGATGAACGAGGACTTCAAGGAGCTGGGCGTGTGGTTCGACTGGGAGCGTCCATACCTGACCATCTCGCCCAACTACATCGAGGCGGCGTGGTGGACCATCAAGCGTGCTTACGACAAGGGACTGCTCATCAGCGCCAGTCGGGTGCTGCCGGGATGTCCGCGCTGCGAGACCGCGCTGGCGGAGGCGGAGATCGACTACTGGGATGAGAAGGACCCTTCCATCTACGTCAAGTTCCGTCTCAAGGACGACCCCAAGGCCTCGCTGCTCATCTGGACCACCACCCCCTGGACCCTGCCGGCCAACCTGGCCGTGGCGGCCCATCCGGACTTCGAGTACGTGAAGGTGCGCTACCGCAGGATAGGGGAGACGGACACCGTCATAATCATGAAGGGGCTGGAGGAGGAGATCAAGGACCTGGGCGGCTGGGAGAAGTACGACGTGCTGCAGGTCATCCAGGGGGACGACCTGGTGGGGGCCGAGTACATCACCCCCTTCGTGGACGAGGTCCCCTACCAGACCCAGGCCAGCGGGAAATGGCTGCACAAGGTGCTGCCCTCCAAGAACGTGGAGGCCTCCAACACCGGACTGGTGCATATCGCCCCCGGCCACGGCCCGGAGGACTTCGAGCTGGGCAAGGAGTTCGGCCTGGAGCCCTTCTGCCCGGTGGACGAGACCGGTACGTACACCCGCGAGGTCGGGGACAAGTACGCGGGATGGCACATCAAGAAGGCCAATCCCGAGCTGCTCAAGGACCTGGAGGCCAAGGACCGCCTGTTCTTCAACGGGGTGATCGAGCACCGTTACGGGCACTGCTGGAGGTGCAAGTCCCCGGTGCTGTTCCGCACCACCGACCAGTGGTTCCTGCGGGTCACCCAGGTCAAGAACCAGATGCTGGAGGAGATCGAGAAGGTGCGCTGGACCCCGGATTGGGCCGGGTCGTCCCGCGAGTACGACTGGGCCATGAACGCCCGGGACTGGTGCATCTCCCGCCAGCGGTACTGGGGCATACCCATACCGGTATGGGTCTGCAAGTGCGGGGAGATGAGGGTGGTGGGCATGGCCGACGAGCTCAAGGGGGCCGAGGGCTACCATGAGGACATGGAGCTGCACCGGCCCTGGATCGACGCGGTCAAGCTGAAGTGCTCTAAGTGCGGGGGACAGATGTCCCGCGTCCCTGACGTCCTGGACGTGTGGTTCGATTCCGCGGTGGCCTCCTGGGCCCAGCTGGGCTTCCCGAAGAAGAGGGAGGCCTTCGAGCGCCTGTGGCCGGCCAAGTTCATCGTGGAGGCCCATGACCAGACCCGCGGATGGTTCTACTCGCAGCTGGCCGCCGGCGTAATCGCCTTCGGCCGCGCGCCCTACGAGTCCGTGCTGATGCACGGATGGATGCTGGACGGACAGGGCCAGCCCATGTCAAAGAGCAAGGGCAACGTGGTCGAGCCGGGCAAGGTCATAAAGGAGCACGGCGCGGACGCCCTGCGCTTCTACACCCTGAAGACCTCCGCCCCCTGGGAGGACATACCCTTCCAGATGGAGGGGGTCAAGAACGCCAGGAAGACCCTCAACGTGCTGTGGAACGTGGTCAACTTCGCCACCACCTACATGGCCATAGATAAGTTCGATCCGAGCATGATCACCAAGGAAACGGTCCGGCCCCACTTGAACAGGGAGGATGTCTGGCTGATATCCAGGACCGAGATGCTGAAGAACGAGTTCACCAGGCAGGTCAACGCCCTGGAGCTGCACAAGGCCGCAAGGATGCTCGAGGAATACATACTGGAGGACCTCTCCCGATGGTACGTGCGGCTCATCCGGGACCGCATGTGGAGCGAGGAGGGGGACGCCGGAAAGCTGGCCGCCTATCGGACGCTCTACGACGCCATCATGGACACCACCCTGCTGCTGGCACCCATATGCCCGCACCTGACCGACAGGATATTCATGCATATGGACGGCAGCAAGCCGACCGTGCACATGATGGAATGGCCGAGCAGCGACCTGACCAAGGTGGACGAGCGCCTGGAGAAGGCCATGGAGATGGTGCAGGAGATCGTGGAGACGGTCACCCGCGAACGCCAGCTCAAGAACGTGAAGCTCAGATGGCCGATGAAGCGCATCGTCATCAAGGTGGAGAACGACGACCACCTGGCGGCGCTGCGCTCCATGGAGGACATCCTGAGGTCCCAGGCCAACGTCAAGGAGGTGGAGTACGTGGGCGCCGGGGAGGAGTGGTCGGAGACCATCCTGAACGTGGTGCCCAACCCCATGGCCATCGGGAAGGTGTACAGGCAATGGGCCTCCAAGATCGCCGTCCTGCTGCAGAGCCGCCCCGCCAACCTTATCAAGGAGAGCATGCAGCGCGGACAGTACTCGCTGGGCATCGAAGGGCAGCTGATCAAGATCGAGCCGAACATGGTCTCCTTCACCATATCGCTGCCCCAGGACGTCTACGCCGCCAACTTCAGCGGGGGCGAGATCTACCTGGACTTCGAGGTCACCCCGGAGATCGAGGCCGAAGGATACTCCCGGGAGATCATCCGCCGCATCCAGCAGACCCGCAAGGACCTCAAGCTGGACGTTGAGGAGTTCGTCAAGGTGGAGATAAGGGCCGACCCACGGGTGGCCGAGTTCGTGAAGATATGGAAGCAGCACATCATGTCCGAGGTGCGCTCCAAATGCCTGGAGCTGGTGGCCGAGGCCTCCGGCGAGCAGGTCGGCAAGTGGGAGATAGAGGGGGAGAAGGTGGAGATCGGGGTCAGCTCCATGAACCTCAAGGACGCCATGAAGGACCTGACCAAGGTCCCGGGGATAACCCCCAAGGTCGCGGAGTCCCTGGTGGACGCCGGGGTGCGCTCGGTCTGCGAGCTGAAGTCCCTGAGCGAGGACAAGCTGGAGGACCTGACCAAGCTGGGACGGGCGGAGGTGCGCAAGATACTGCACTTCTTTGACCGCTCCCAGGAGCTGGCCAAGGTCCCTGAGCCCGTTGGCGAGTCTATGGAGAAGAGGGACCTGGTCCCCTACATGCTGCGCATCCCGCGCATGAACGAGCTCAAGGCCGAGATGCTCTACGACGCCGGGTACGATTCCCTGGAGAAGCTGAAGGCCGCCGGCCGCGAGGACCTGAAGAACTTTCCGGGCCTGGGCAGCAAGACCATCGACGAGATCGTGGGCTACATAGGCAAGGGCGGATTCGACCGCGCCTCCAAGTGCCCCAAGTGCGCACACCAGGTGTCCGCCGGGGAGCTGAGCTGCCCCGCCTGCGGCCATTCCATGCTGGCCGAACCAGAGGAAGAGGCGCCGGAGGAGGAGCAGGGACTGCAGTACGGCTACAGCTACCTGCTGAAGGACGACCGCCCGGACCGCTCCTACCAGCTGTTCATGGAGCAGCTCAGGAAGGGCAGCAAGGGCTTCTGCATCACCAGGAACTACCCGCTCAAGATCCGCGGGAAGTACGACCTGGGGGACACCCCGGTGATCTGGCTGAGCAACGTGGGCAAGGAGGACAGCCTGCGCCCCAAGGACCTGGAGAAGCTCAGCTACTCGCTGGAGCAGTTCCTGGCCCAGGGGCAGGGAGTGGTCCTGCTGGACGGGCTGGAGTACCTGATAACCAA
This sequence comes from Methanomassiliicoccales archaeon PtaB.Bin134, assembly GCA_002067045.1. The sequence goes on from MVPZ01000084.1 coordinate 43,119, forward strand.
CAACAACTTCCTGACCGTGCTGCGCTTCGTGCAGTCCCTCAGGGACCAGGTGGCCATCAACAACTCCATCATGATGATGGTGCTGAACCCCTCCACCCTGGACGCCAACGAGCTCAATCTGCTGGAGAAGGAGGTCGACGGGACCTTATAGTCCCAGCGCCTGGAGCACCCTGAGGAAGCCGGGGACCGTGTCGTAGGAGGCCAGCTCCTCCACGGTGACCCAGGCGTGCTCGGTGTGCTCCCAGTCCAGCTTGACCTCCTCGTCCCCCACCTCGAAGAGGAAGGGGTAGATGTTCCAGAGGTGGGCCCCGTCCCTTATGCGCAGGGCCTCCGCCTGGCCCATAAGTCTGGCGGTGCTGATGCCGGTCTCCTCGGCCACCTCCTTCAGGGCGGTCTCCTCCGGCCGCTCCCCGCGCTCCACGAAGCCGCTCACAGCGGCCCACCTCCCCTTGTTGGTGCCGACCTTCTGGCTGCGCTTGAGCAGCAGCAGGCGGTCCTTGCGCTTCAGGATGCAGGTCACCACCCTCTTCTCCACCAGGTCCATCATGTCCAGGGAATCGCCCACGATCACCGCGCGGTCGCCCTCTCGCAGGATGGAGATGTCTATGGAATCGATCATGGGCACCTCGGCCATCACCGCGCCGGTGGCCACGATGGTCTCCGCCTCCGAGTTGATTATGGCCGCGGGGAGGTGGCCGTTCTTCTTCAGGTCCATCATGGTGTACGAACCGACCGTGGAACCCTTGCCATGAGGGAAAACCAGAATCCGGCCGTCGATGCTCTCCCCCTCCCTGCCGGAGGCCACGGTGAACAGCCCGGTCCGGGGGTCCACCCCGCCTAGGAAGCTGAAGGCCTCGTCCAGTACCATAAGCCGCCCGATCGCCCTTCCCTTGAATATCGCCCTTCCCTTGATCTTCACAGTATCATCTCCAACAGTTCTCGCTGCGTACCGCAGAACACCTTCTGCGAGCAAAGCCCGGGCAGGTACGCGCAGGCCTTGGCCGAATCGCTGGCGGTGACCTGGTGCAGCCCCTCGATGGGCGCCACCACCATGCAGGTGTCGCAGAGCACCTTGCCGAAGCTCTCCAGCACCGCCCGCTCCTTGGGGCAGCGCAGCCACACGCCCTTCGAGGTGCAGAACCAGACCTCCACCCCGCTCCTCTTCTCCTTGCCGTCCAGGTAACCGGCGAGCTCCTTAATCTCCCTTTCCGAGAGATGGGGGCAGCCGATGGCTATGAGGTCCGGCCGATCCCCGGTCCTCAGCCGGGAAACGGTCTCCTCCACGTCCTTCCTGGTGATCCTGAGCACCGGAAGCCCTTCCAGGCTGTCGGGCTGCTCGGGGGTGACCTTCTCCACCATGAACATGGCCACGGAGCCGGAGGCGGCCATGGCCGCGGCCAGGGACTTGAGGCCGTTGGCGTCGTTGCCCAGCCCGCGGAAGAAGGGTATGCAGGCCCCCAGCTTGCGGCCGACCGTATGGCCGACCAGGGACCATTCCTCCCTGGTGATGCCCTCCTCCACCTCCACCACATGGGTCGGCCTGCGGTTCCGGTCCAGGTGCAGGCCGTAGTTGGGCGTGCGTCCGGTGATGGCCGCGGCCAGGGCCCCCGGTCCGCCCTCCCGGTTGGTGCGCGCGCCCAGCACGGAGTTGGCGAAGGAGAGCGCGGACGATTCCGCCCAGGCGATGTGCTCGCCGACCTTGGGGCGGTTGGTCAGGAGGTACGGGGTGCAGGTGCAGCTCACCTCCACGCCCATCCTCTCGTACAGGGATATTATATGCAGCTGCCTCTCCGCGAAGCGCTCCGCGATGCCCATCTCACGCCAGCGCTGGGAATCCATGCCCATGGGGTTCAGGGTGGTGGGCACGGTCACCTTACCGTCCCGGGCCATCTCCTCCAGGAAGTCTATTCCGCCCTCGCCTATGGTCTTGTAAGATACGCCGGAAAGGTGCGCGGAGGTGATGGGTATGAGCCGGTCGGCACCGTAGATCGTGCCGAGGGCCACCAGGAGCTCCATGGCCTTGCGCTTGGCGTTGCCCTGCCTTCCGGCCAGCATCTCCTGTTCCTCGGGTGTGAGTTGCATGGAACAGCGTATAGAATGGAAAGATAAGAAATTGTTGCAGTGAAAGGAGGTGGCGGGCCTGTGGGGATTCGAACCCCAGTTCGAAGCTCCGGAGGCTTCAGTGATATCCAAGCTACACTACAGGCCCGTGGTCATTGGCAGCGCCGATGACCGATTCGCCCTCTTCCGGGGGGAGGAGGGGAAGATCGAGATCCCGCGCTCACTTCTTCTTGAACTCGGTGTAGCCGCACTTCCCGCAGGAGGTGCGGTCCTTGTGCTCGGCCATGAACACGCCGGGCCCGCACTTGGGGCAGTTCTTCTTGATGCGTTCCAGCTTGTCGCCCTTGGTCTGGTAGTAGTCCTTCTTGGCCGAGGGCGTCTCCTTCTTGACTTCCTTCTTCTTGGCAGCCATGGTTCACACCTCACTTCTTCTTCGCGGCCTTCTTCGGCTCCGCGAGCCCGTTCCTGGCCTGCAGGTAGTTCTTCTCGTACAGCTTGGCCGATTCGGTGGAACCGTATACCTTGGCGTACCCCATGCTGACGCCCATCCCGAACTCGGTCTCCATGTGGTCGATTACCACCTTCTCCTTGCTAACCGCCAGGGCCTCAGCCAGCTTGGCCTTCACATCGGCCCTCTTGGGGGAGCCCTCTCCGCGGTGGTCGGCCTTGAAGGACACCTCGGTGCGGTCCAGCAGGGCGTTGGGTTTCTTGCTCTCGATCTCGATCTTCACTTCAATTCCTCCATTGAGCGTATCAGTCTCTGCGCCGCCTTGTTCACTTCGGCGTCGGTGTGCACCAACACCACTCCCTTTCCCGGGAGTCCGTACAGTAGGCAGGAGCCCGCCGGGGCTATGGCGGCGCACACCAGCGCGGCCAGGTCCTCCTCGCCTTGCACCCGTATCTTGACCTTCCCCTGGCCCTCCAAGCCCTTCCTCAGGGCCCAGACCAGCTCGGGTACGATCAATCCGGGGGGATTGTCGACCACCGTCTCCGGGACGTCGAGGAGGTCGGCGGCGTGATCGGACGCGTCCAGCTCCCTTCTCTCGTTGCGGCGGTCGTAAACGGTCAGATGGGGGATGACGCCCTTGTTTATAAGGGTGGTGGATACCATGTCCCCCACACTGACTATCCTTTGGCATCCGGTAAGGTTGTCCAGGAGCTCATGCCCCTGCAGCAGCCTTCCGAACGGCATGCCCAGCTCGCTCCTCATGCTCTCCGGCATCCTCCAGCCTCCAGGGGGCAGGGGGAGCTCAGCGCACTTTGAGGGCGAACTTCCCGTTGACATTTATGCCCATCCTCTTGGCTATCTCGGACCTGGTGTGGTCGATTATGACCACGTAACCCTGCCACTCCTTGGAGGTCTCCCCGCCGCAGAGCGGGCAGACGTCCTCCTCGGTGATCGCCGAGCAGACCTTGCAGGCCTTGGCCACCTTCATTTCTCCTGACCCCCTTTCTTGGCCCGGTCCTCGGCCAGCCACTCCTTCTTGCCCAGGCCGGGCTGGCGGGTGGTGAGACCGATCTTGCTCTCGCGCGGGTTGCGCTCGTTGAAGGACAGGGAGACTATCCTGGCGCGCACCAGGTCGCCCATCTTCAGCTCGCGCTTGGAGTCCTTGCCTATCAGGCGCTGATTGCCCTCGTCCACGTCCATGCGGTCGTCCATGACCTGGCTGACGTGTAGCAGCCCGTCCAACGGACCGAAGCGCAGGAAGGCCCCGAACTTCACGACCTCGCAGACGCGGCCCTCCACGACCTCGTTGACCATCGGCCGGAAGACCAGGGAGTCGAACTTGACGGTCTGGTATACTGCGCCGTCGCCGTGTACGATACGTCCGTCGCCGACGGTCTCGATGTTCTTTATCAGAACGGTGAGAGAGTCCTCTCCCTCGATGAATCCCTCGTAGGACTCGCGGGCCAACTCATTGACCACCTGGTCCACGTCCTCGCCCAAGCGGCTGGGAGGTATGCGGACGACCTTCTCCCTTTGGGTCAACAGATACATGAGCAATCCTCTTAACTACCTTGGCATGATAAATCTGTTATATAAAGATTGAGCACCGAGCATATAAGCGTTTACCATGCTGGATTAAGAAAAAAGAAAAGGGATTGAAAGGGGTTTGGCTCAGACCACGAAGAGCACGGCGAAGACCAGGGTGATGGTCGACAGCAGCTTCACCAGCACGTGCAGGGAAGGACCGGCGGTGTCCTTGAACGGATCTCCGACGGTGTCCCCCACCACGCCGGCGGCGTGCTGCGGCGTTCCCTTCAGGCCCTTGGCCTCGATGTACTTCTTGGCGTTGTCCCAGGCGCCCCCTCCGTTGTTCAGGAAGAGGGCCATGAGCACACCGGCGATGGTGGCGACCATCAGGAAGGCCCCGACGCCCATGACCGCGTAGTCATTGTTGTCCGGGAACCCGTACCTCAGGATGAGGCCCAGGGCCACGGGGACCACCACGGGCAGTATGCCCGGCAGGATCATGGCCTTCAGGGCGCCCTTGGTGCTGATGTCCACGCAGGTGGCGTAGTCCGGCTTCTCGGTACCGGCGAGGATGCCGGGCTTCTCCTTGAACTGGCGGCGCACCTCGGCGATCATGTCCCCGGCGGCCTTGCCCACCGCGCTGATGGCCAGCGAGGTGAACAGGTAGACCAGCATGGCCCCGATGAGGGCGGACACGAACACCACGGGCTGCAACAGGTCCACGGTGAAGCTGTTGTAGAAGGCCAGGATGTCGATCTCGCGGATCTTGGCGACCTGCTCGAAGAAGGCTCCGAACAGCAGGTAGGCGGCGAGGGCCGCGGCACCCATGGCGTACCCCTTGGTCAGGGCCTTGGTGGTGTTGCCGATGGAGTCCAGGCGGTCCGTCCTAACACGAACCTCCTCAGGCTGGCCGGACATCTCCACGATGCCCCCGGCGTTGTCGGTGATGGGGCCGAAGGTGTCCTCGGCCAGCACGAAGGCGCAGGTGGCCAGCATACCCATGGTGGCCACGGCGGTCCCGTACAGCCCGTAGATGAACTCGTGGGCGGCGTCCGGAGAGGCCAGCACCCCGAGCTCGAACGAGGCGATCAGGGAGATGGCGATGGCCAGGACGGACATGGCGGTGGTCTCCATACCTATGGAGATACCGGCGATGATGTTGGTGGCCGGGCCGGTCTCGGAGGCCTTGGCGATCTTCTTGACCGGGCGGTATTCGCCGGCGGTGTAGTACTGGGTGATGTAGACGATCACTACGCTGAGAGCTATACCGATCATGCCGCAGATGAAGAACTCGATCTTGCCTTCCAGCATCTGGTCCACCGCGAAGTAGAACAGGATGGCGGCGATTATCGAGGTCACATAGTAACCGCGGTTGATGGCCTTCATGGGGTTCTCGTCCTCGTTCTTCATGCGCACGGCCATGATGCCCACCAGACCGGCCAGCAGGCCGAAGCCGCGGACAACCAGGGGGAACATGAACCAGCCGGGGTTACCGGTGGCGGCGAAGATGGCGATACCCAGGATCATGGCGCCGATGTTCTCGGCGGCGGTGCTCTCGAAAAGGTCCGCACCACGGCCGGCGCAGTCTCCCACGTTGTCGCCGACCAGGTCGGCGATGACGGCGGGGTTGCGCGGGTCATCCTCGGGAATGCCAGCCTCGACCTTTCCCACCAGGTCGGCGCCGACATCGGCGGCCTTGGTGTAGATACCGCCGCCCAACTGGGCGAACAGCGCGGCGAAGGAGGCGCCGAAGGCGTACCCGACGGCCAGGAACAGGGCGTCCATATACAGGTCGGCGGAACCGGGCGCACCAACGGCCACGTAGGCCTGGTACAGGAAGAATATGCCGGCCACCCCCATCAGGCTCAAGGCCACCACGGCTATGCCGGAGACGGCACCGCCGCGGAAGGAGGTCAGAAGCGCCTCGTTCAAGGAGCGCCTGGCGGCGCTCGCGGTCCTAATGTTCGAGCTCACAGACACGTACATTCCGATGTATCCAGACAGGGCGGAGAAAAACGCCCCGAGCAGGAACGCCACACCGGTCCAAAGGTTTATCCCGACGGTGATCAGGACACCCAATATGACACTGATGATGGCGATCGTCTTGTACTGGCGGGCGAGATAGGCCATGGCCCCCTCGCGGATAGCGTCACTGATGGCTTTCATCTCAGGGGTACCAGTGTCCTTCCTGAGTATCCACCAAGTGAGGTATCCAGCGAAGAGGAGACCTATAATGCCCGCGATCGGTATCGTATAGTACAGAGGATCGTCTAGCATTGAAAAGCCTCTTTAAATTCCAGCCTAAATACGGCTACCTATATAAATCGTTTAGGTAGTATTCGGCCACGAATTTCGCAGTCTGGATATGTGATTGTGAGATAAACGGCATATAGCTCTTACGGGCAGGGGGCCGCAGGCGCTCCACCGCCCCCCGTCAGAACCTGGCCTTCAGCACAACTATGCCGTCCTTGCGGGAGATGTCGATGGAGTGCTTCCCGGTCTGATGGTTGGTCCCGCGCATCTTCAGCACCTCCAGGTACTTGCGTCTGGCGCCCAGCTCCTCGGCCAGGTGCAGGAGCACTATGCCATCCACGGCGTACGAGATCTCTGGCGGGTACATCTCCCCCGGTCGGACCTCCCCGGTCAGCACGGTTGTGGCGTTCCAGTTCTTCAGCCGGTTGGTCAGGTCGAACAGGAAGGTGCGGTAGTCGTCCTTGAACATCTCCCCCACCACGGTTATGGGATCGATGACGATGCGCTGCGGCACCACCTCGGCGATGCGGGCCTCCATGACCTCCAGGAGCTTGGCGGAATCACCGGCCCGGAGATGGTCCCCCAGGTCCTCGTACACGATCTCGTTGTCGAAGTACTCCGGCCTCATGAACTCGAACTGCGATGAGAAGCGCAGCATCCACTGCGTCGGCTCGCTCAGGGTGGTGAAGAACAGCCCCTGCTCGCCCCTCTTGGCCCCCTCGCACAGGAAGCGCAGGGCGAAGGTGGTCTTCCCCGTTCCCGCGGTCCCCGTGGCCAGGATCACCGATGGGAACGGGAACCCGCCCTCGATCATCTCGTCCAGACCGGGTATCCCCGTGGGGATGCGTACCAGGTCCGCTCTCTCCGGGCCTCCGTCGTTCATAGGCCATGACCTCCTTCGTTCTCCTTAGTCATCTTCATGGCTGCGCGCCTCCCGGTGATTGACCGTTTAGCTTTAGCTCCCTTCCCCCCAGCGACAGGATGGTCTGGAACAGATGCGGCGTCCTCTCCCGGTCCAGGACCACCGGTATGACCGCCCTGCCCCCGAAGCCGTCCACGAACCTCTTGATGAAATTGGCCACCACCGCCGGACTGTTGAAGTTGAGCAGGGTGGCCAGGTTGTCGATCATGGCGAACTCCCATTGATCTACACCCAGCCCGCTATCGCTGGCCCACCTCATGAGCATGTCCGGCAGGGTGTCTATGTGGCTGGGACCCCGGAGGAACTCCACCCGGGCCGAGGCCTGCTTCTGGTCCGCGGCGAAGCGGGCCACCGCATCCACGAAGGTCACCTGGGCGTGAGGTATGCGGTGCATGTCCAGGAGATGCACCATGTACTGATGGGGCCGGTCCACGGAGATGAAAATTCCGGGTCGGCCGCCCTCCAGGAGGGCCTTCAGCACGACCAGCTCCATGCGCACGAACTGGGTGGTCTTGACGTCGAGGACCACCGGACCGGGGCCGGGGGGGCTCCCCAGCTCTCCCCTTATCTGTTCGTACAGCAGCAGGTCCCGCTCGTTCATCTGGGAGTGATTCGGTCTCGATGGTTATAAAACCCCCGCATCATTTATCCGCTTTGATAATAATCGCGTGGGCAGGCCTTCTGGAAGGACTCCATTTTTTTATATTACCAAAGGCCATTGGGGAGGGATTGCTTTGATCAGTGGCGACGCCCTCGGTTTGATACTGGTCTACGCGTACGTGGGCATCATGGTGGTCATCACGGCCAAGTGGTCCTTCCTCAGGGAGCACTCCTTCCACCGGAAGTTCATCCATGTCATGATCGGCAACATCGCCCTGTTCTGGTGGGTTTTCGACACCAATTATGTCATGTCCCTGCTGGCAGCCGCACCTTTCATCCCTTTGCTGCTGCTCTTCTCCCGCTACGGTGGCAAGGAGGGCGGCAAGGGCCTGGTGAACGGCATCCAGGGGTCCATACTGTCCAAGGCCTCCCACGACGGGCACAGGCTCGGCCTGGTTTACTACGCCATCTCCTGGACCATCCTGGCCTTCTTCGCCTTCAACGATCTGGTCATCGCTTCCGTGGGCATAGTGTGCATGGCCTATGGGGACGGAATGGGCGGGCTTATGGGCAAGACCTTCGGCAGGAGGAAGATATTCGGCAACAAGACCCTGGAGGGCACCGTGTCCGTGTTCGCCTTCGCAACACTGGCCATATTCCTGATCATCAACTTCTACAACCTGCTGTTCGACGCCGGCCTGTACGGTTCCAGGAGCATCCCCCTGACCGTGGCCGCCATGACGGCCCTGGGTCTGGGGGCCTATGTCTCCATCGTGGAGCTGTACACCCCCGGAGAGTACGACAACCTGGTGATCCCCCTGTCCACCGCCCTTATATTGGCCCTTTCGGGGATCTGAGGTGGGACCATGGAACTGATAGTGGTGGACGGCATCGACGGTTCGGGAAAGAGCACGGTCGCCCAATGGATAGCCGAGCATTACCGGTCCCGGGGGGAGTCGGTGCTGGTGCGCTCCCACCCTTCGGACTCGCTTCTGGGCCGGCTCAGCCGTCGGTCCCTGACCTCCGAGGGCAAGCTGATGCGCGCCGTGGCCACCATCTTCTTCATCCTGGACGTGCTTGACTCGCTGAGGAGGCTGCGTTCCTGGAAGGGCTACGACAAGGTGATCTTCGTGCGTTACGTGATGGCCACCGCCTACCTGCCCGGAGGGCTGCATCACCAGGGCTACGAGTTCTTCTGCAAGGTGCTGCCCATACCCCAGAGGCTGCTCCTGGTCGACGCCACTCCGGAATGCGCTCTGCGTCGCATAGAGGAGAGGGAGCACGAGCGGGAGATGTTCGAGAACATGGAATCCCTCCGCAAGGTCCGGGCCAAGGTGCTGGAGCTGGCCGAGAACGGGTGGATGGTGCTGGACAACTGCGGTCCGACCCGGGAGACCCGTAAAAGGCTGGATGAGGTGCTGGTCTACTGGGACTCCTTGAGCTGAGAGGACAGGATGCGGACCAGCGGCAGGCAGAGCAGGCTGAGCGCCATGCCCACCAGCAGCACCGCGTCGAATCCCTGCAGGGCGTAAAGGGGACCGAAGACCAGAGGCCCCAGGGAATAACCGAAGAAGCGGGTGCTGTTGAACACCGATGACACCGTGCCCTTGAGATGGGGAATTATCTCCACCGTCATGGTCAGGAGCGACGCCCATATGAACGCCGTGCCGGTCCCCAGCACCAGCAGGGAGGCCGCGAAGGTGATCCAATCCCCGGACATGCAAAGCAGTAGCATGGCCAGCCCGACGATGCAAAAGCCCACCGCGGCGGTGAACGTCCTACCCCTGGCGTCCACCATCCTGCCCCCCAGGGGCGCGGCGACCATCCCGGCAACTCCGCTCATGCCGATGAGCACCCCGATCAGCCCCTCGTCCATGGAGAGGGGCGGAAGGGAAAGATGATCGGAGAGGAACCCCAGGGCCCCCATGTAGCACAGGAAGGTCAGGAAGCCGAGCGCGCATAGCGTGCCCACGCCTCGTGTCGAGACGGTCTCGCGCACGTTCCTCCTGAGATGCTGCAGGGCCTGGGGGTCCCGCACGGTTATGGGGCAGGCGGTCCTGATCCAGAAGTTGACCCCCAGGGCCAGGATGGCCACCAGGACGAACATCCACCTCCACCCGTAGGGGATCAGGAAGCCGGCGATCATGGGGCCGGTGGCGATGCCCGCGGTGGTGAAGGCCCCGAAGTATCCCATGACCCTGCCCCGCTCCTGAGGGGATGTCATGTCCCCCAGGACCGCGAGCAGCACCGGGTTGACGAAGGCGTATCCCACCCCCTGCACCGACCGGCTGAGATAGAAGGAGACCAGGTCCGGGCTGGCCACGCAGAGCATGCAGCCCACCGCGTACACCAGGAAGCCCATGCTGAGGATCTTCCTCCTGCCGTACACGTCGGAGACCGTGCCGGAGAATAGGTTGAAGAGGGCGAAGGGCAGCATGAAGAAGGTTATGGACAACAGTATCTCCTCGGCCCCGGCCCCGAACTCGGCCTTGAGCACCGGGATCATGGCCAGCACTGCGTTCCCGGACAGCGGGCCGATGTACCCGCCGCTGAGCACGGCCAGCCGCTTGGTGTCCATGCCATGGTGAAGGCCCCCTTGGCCTAATAATTCCTTTGCCGCCGCTCATCAACACGAACTTGGGTGATGAGCAACCTATTTCTAGGGGCTGAGGATAGGAGAGGCTGATACAAATGGATGAGCGGAAGGTACTTGACATCAAGGTCACCCCGGGCATGAGCGTGGACCAGCTGGTCCGTGCCATGTCCGATTCCGGCGGTTTCACCGCCAAGAAACTTGCTGATGCCATCGACGTGGTGGAGAGGATGGTGCGCGACGATAGTTGCCTGACATTCCTCTCCTTCCCGGCCTGCATAATGGCCACCGGCACCAGGGGGGTCATCGTGGAGCTGGTCAAGCGCAAGCTTGTTGACGTGGTCATCACCACCTGCGGCACATTGGACCACGACCTGGCCAGGACCTGGAGGGAGTACTACCACGGGGACTTCTTCATGGACGATGCGGAGCTCAGGGAGCAGGGTGTGAACCGCCTGGGCAATGTGCTGGTGCCGGACGAGTGCTACGGCCTGGTGCTCGAGGAGCACCTCATCCCCATGTTCGAGGAGATCCTGAAGGGCCGGGACTCCATCTCCACCCGCGAGATCATCGACGAGGTGGGCGCACGGCTCGACGATGAGGGATCGCTGCTCTACTGGGCCCACCGGAACCAGATACCGATCTTCGTCCCAGGGATCACGGACGGCTCCTTCGGCAGCCAGCTATGGATGTACTGGCAGACCCACCGGGACCTCAAGGTCGACCTGTTCCAGGACGAGCAGGACCTCTCCGGGCTGGTCTTCCGGGCCGAGAGCAGCGGGGCGCTCATCGTCGGGGGCGGTATATCCAAGCACCATGTCATCTGGTGGAACCAGTTCCGCGGCGGGCTGGATTACGCGGTGTACATGACCACCGCCGCGGAGTATGATGGTTCACTGAGCGGAGCTCAGGTGCGCGAGGCGGTCTCCTGGGGCAAGGTCCGCGAGGACGCCTGGCAGGTGAACGTAGAGGGTGACGCCACCATCACCCTGCCGATAATGGTGGCCTCGATCCTAGAGAGATTGGGATGACCCGGGTGGCGGTGATGGGCGGGGACGGAATCGGCCCCGAGGTGGTCGGCGCGACCATGCGCATCCTGGAGCAGATGGACCTGGACCTGGAATTCGTCAAGGCCCACATGGGCCTGGAATGCTTCAAGCGCACCGGGGAGTACCTGCCTCCGGAGACCCTGCGGACCCTGGAGGGCTCCAAGGCCGTGCTTTTCGGGGCCATAACCTCCCCGGTGACCCCGGACCCCTGCTACCGTTCCCCGCTGCTGCAGCTGCGCAAGCACTTCGACCTGTACGCCAACATCCGGCCGTGCATAGCCATGCTCCCCGAGCTCAGCGTGGTGGACCTGAACACGGTCATCGTCAGGGAGAACACCGAGGGCATGTACACCGGCCGGGAGCGCGAGGAGGACGGGTCGGTCATCCTGGAGCGCGTGGTCAGCGAGAGGGGCTGCCGGCGCATCGTGGAGAAGGCGGTCAAGGTGTCCAGGGTCATGGGCTTCAACAAGATCACCTGCGTGCACAAGGCCAACGTGCTCCGTAAGTCGGACGGGCTGTTCCGCAGGGTCTTCTACGAGGTCATGGAGGGGACCGGGCTGCAGGCCGAGGACATGATCGTGGACGCGGTGGCCGCGGCCCTGATATCCAAGCCCAAGCATTTTCAGTGCATCGTGACCCTGAACCTGTACGGGGACATCCTATCTGATGAGGCGGCGGCCCTGACCGGGGGGTTGGGAATGGCCCCGTCGGCCAACATCGGCGACCGCTTCGGCCTCTTCGAACCGGTGCACGGAAGCGCCCCTGACATCGCCGGACATGGCATAGCCAATCCCTCGGCCACCATACTCTCGGCGGTGCTCATGCTGGAGTTCCTGAAGAAGATGGATGCGGCCAGTCGGCTGCAGTCCGCCCTGGTGCAGACCCTCATGGAGGGAGACCGAACCAGGGACCTGGGCGGGAAGCTGGGCACGGTGCAGTTCGCCGACCGGGTGGCGGAGAGGCTCACCAGGCACTAGACGCGTCAGATATTTCTATGCGCCGGGCCAATGACATCAGACATGGCAGCGGACCTGCGGCGCAAGATCGTGGACAAGTGCAGGGAGTGGGGAGTGGAGATGGTGGGGTTCGCCTCCGCGGACGCCTGGGACGATCCTCCCTTCCTACCATGGCCACCCCGGGAGTTCAGTCCCAAGGCCATATTCCCTGGCTGCCGTACGGTGATCGTGCTGGGGCTGCCGGTCACCCTGCCGATACTGGAGACCTCTCCCTCCATATGGTACCAGGAGCTGTACAAGAACCTCAACGCCCAGCTTGACGAGCGGGCCTACCAGCTCTCCGAGATGCTCAACCGCATGGGACATCCTTCGGCCTATGTTCCCCGGGACGGCTACGGTGAGGTGGGACTTCTCATCGACAACCCCCACGCCTTCTTCTCCCATCGCCACGCGGCCTACCTGGCCGGGCTGGGGACCTTCGGCGTCAACAACATGCTGCTGACCCCGGAATACGGCCCGCGCCAGCGCTTCGTCTCCGTTTTCACCGCCGCAGAGATCCCTCCGGACCGTCCAATGGAAAAGCAGCAGTGCGTGCGATGCATGCGCTGCGTGAGGGCCTGCCCTGTGCAGGCCATCGGGGACCTGGAATACCCCAAGGCCTCCATCGACAAGGCCAGGTGCACCGGACGGAGCATCGAACTGAAGAAGAGGCACCGCTCGCCCTGCGGCATCTGCATAAAGGTCTG